>CAZMXH010000233.1:0-5790 GCA_964570165.1 uncultured Actinomycetes bacterium | reverse complement strand
CACGGCCAGGTGTCGTGGAGACCTTCGCCCGGGAGACGACCCCGCTCGACCTCGGCCGGCGGCCGGGCGTGAAGTGCTTGCGCTCCTCGAAGCTCAGGTAGTTGGGCAGGTAGAGCTTGCGATGCACGTGGACCAACTGGCCGGCCTGGTAGTACGCGGCGCTGTTGTACGTGTGGATCCCGCCGGGGCCGGCCTCCGGAAACGTGAGCACGACCGCGCCGTTGCCCGCCTGCTTGGCCAGCCACTCCAGCCGCTCGTCGTTCGGTGAGAGTGCGATGTCGGACTCGACCTGACCGATGGAGTAGCCGGACAGCTGTAGTTCGGGAAACACGATCAGGTCGGTCCCGATCTTGCCTGCGCTGACGATCGCCTCGGCCGCGCGCTCCACATTCGCGTCAACGTCCCCGAGGCTCACGTCGACCTGAGCGAGCGTAAGACGCATCGGCAGGCTCCCGTCTCGCGGCGGTGAGTGGCTGGGTCGGACCCGGATGACGAGCATGTGGGCGGATCCGTGTGGCCAGTATGAGGTTTGGCGTGGATGGCCGTCCAACACTAATGCACGATTCGCGGCGGACGCGCCGGTTGACCACGTTCAGTGGCCGACGGCTGCGGCGCCGCGCTCGCCCACCAGCCGGCCATCGGTGAAGCGCGCGAGGTCGAACGGGGCGATCAACTCGGGAATCTTGCCGGTGGCGACGAGTTCGGCCATCGCCTCGCCCGCGGCTGGCCCGGCCTTGAAGCCGTACGTGCCCCATCCCACGTCCACGTAGAGTCCGCGGACCGGTGTCTCTCCCATGATCGGCGAGAAGTCAGGCGTCATGTCGCACAGCCCCGCCCACTGGCGGAGCACCCGCACCGGAGCGAGGGACGGCATCAGCTCCAGGACGTGCCGGGCGACATCCTCGGTGAACTCGAGAGAGCCGCGCGTGGAGTAGGACGGGAACGGGTCCACCGCGGCGCCGAACACCAGCTCGCCCCTGTCGGTCTGGCTGACGTAGACGTGCAGAGTGCCGGAGACCACAACGGTGTCGAGGAACGGGCGGACCGGCTCGGTGACCGCGGCCTGCAGCGGGTACGTCGTGATCGGCAGCCGCACCTCCGCCATGTCGCACACGGTGGTGGCCCAGCCGGCGGTGCATACGACCACCGCTCCCGCGGCCACCGGGCCCCGGGACGTCTGGACACCGCGGACCCGCCCGCCGGCGACGTCCACGCCCACCACCTCGGTCTCCTGATGCAACTCGGCGCCTGCCGCCGCGGCCGCCCGCGCGTACCCCCACACCACAGCGTCGTGGCGGATGATCCCGCCCGGCGGGTGCCACAACCCGCCGAGGATCGGGAACCGCGGGCGGTCGGACACGTCCAGTTCGGGCACCAGCCGGGCCACCTCGGCCGGTCCGATCACCGAGGATTCGACGCCCTCCAGCTTGTTGACTTCTGCCCGCCACCGCATGGTCCGCAGCGCGGCGTCCGAATGCGCCAGCGTCAGGTGTCCCCGCTGGGAGAACATCACGTTGAAGTTCAGTTCGGCCGCAAGCGACTCGTACAGCCGCAGCGACCGGTCGTAGAACCGAACGCCCTCCGGGGTCAGGTAGTTGGAGCGGATGATCGCGGTGTTCCGCCCGGACGCGCCACCGCCGAGGTATCCGCGCTCGAGCACCGCCACGCTGCCGGCGCCGTGCCTCGTGGCCAGGTAGTACGCCGTCGCCAGGCCGTGGACGCCGCCGCCGATGACCACGACGTCGTACCGATCGCGCAGGTCGAGAGGCTGCCAGACGGGCGGCCACGGCTTACCCGTCAGCCCGTGCCGTACGAGGCCGAGCGCCGAGTAGCGGGCGGGCCGTCCACCGCGGCGCGCTTGGGCGCCGCTGTTAGCCCGAGCGCCGATGCGCAGCCAGTTCCTCATCGGCCGGGTCCTCTCCACAGCGCTGAAGCATGTTCGAGCAGTGTCGGGACGGCCGAGCGGATGGCGTCGGCGTCGAACCGCCACGAGGGGCCCTGGAGCCCGAGGATCGCCGCCAGCCGACCGTTGGCATCAAGCACCGGGGCCGCGACAGCGTGCAGACCCAACTCCCGCTCCTCCAAGGCCTCCGCCCAGCCGCGATGTCGAACGTCGGAGAGGCACTGTTCGAGCCTGTCGCGGTCGGTGATGGTCCGGTGTGTGCAGGCGACGAGCTCCATATCGGGCAGCGTGCCGCCGTAGGCGAGGTAGACCTTCCCGACCGCCGTCGCATGCGGAATGCTGGGCCGCCCGATCTCGGCAACGCTGCGCACCGACGACGGGCTCTGCGCGAAGTCCAGCGTGATAGCCGTGGTCTCACCCGGAAGGGACAGCGACGCGGTCTCGCCGGTGGCCTCCATCAGGGCCTCGAGGTGGGGCCGCGCCAGGTCGCGCAGGTCGATACGAGCAAGTGCGGCGTTGCCCAACTCGATGAGTCTCAGGCCGAGGTTGTACCGCCCGGTCTCGGGTACGCGCCGGATCATGTCTCCCCGGACGAGCGTGGCCAGCAGGCGCGATGCCGAGCTCGGGTTGACGCCGGAGCGGCGGGCGATCTCGTTGGTGCCGAGGTCGGACGACGACTCGGCCAGCACGTCGAGCACGGCGAGTGCGCGTTCCAGCACCACCACGGGTCGTGGCGTTGTCTCGGTCACAGGGCCATGCTACGTTGCTCCAAGAAGTGGGACGCCATTGCCTATAAGGCAAGGAACGTAGGAGACCTCGCCTCGTCATGAGTCCGGATGCCGCCCGGTTCGTCGTCATCGGAGCCGGTGTGCACGGCCTCTCCACGGCGTGGCACCTGGCGCGTGAGCTGCGAGCCGCAGGCGGCCCGGCTGACCGTGCCGACCGGCCAGAGGTGCTGGTCCTCGAAAAGTCCGGCGTCGGCGCCGGCGCATCGGGAATCGCGTGCGGTGTGGTCCGGAACAACTACTTCCAGCCGGCGATGCGTCGGTTGATGGCGCACTCGGTGGACGTGTGGGAGACCGATCCGGCCGGGTTCTCGTACCACCCGGTCGGGTATCTGCAGATCGGCCCGGATGCGATGCGGGCGGACGTGCGGCAGATATTCGCCGAGCAGCAGGCGATCGGCTACCCGTCGACGTTCGTCGAAGGCGAGCAGGAGACCCGGGAATACCTGCAGGAGCTTTTCCCCGAGTGGCGTGCGGAGGGGGTCACGTGCGTGCTGCACGAGCACCGCGGCGGCTACGCGAACAACCTCCCGTCGCTACGCGGCCTGGCCGCCAAGGCGTCGGCGGCCGGTGTGCGGGTACGCACCGGCGTGACCGTCACGGGGATCGATCCCGACGCGCGCACGCTGGCCACCGGCGACGGCCCAGTGCGGTTCGAGCACGTGGTCATCGCCGCCGGACCGTGGACCCGCGACCTGTGGGCCATGCTCGGCCTCCCCGCCTCCGTGACGATTCATGGCGCGGAAACCCCGATGTGGCGCTACTGGCTGGTTCAGGAGGGAACCCTCAAGGTCGACCCGGCATCGTTCACCGACGCCCAGGGACGCCCCCCACCGGTCGTGCACGTGGATACCGACGCGCCGCTGTACGACGAGGACGGCGTCCTGGTCACCGACCAACCGTGGGGCATCTACTACAAGCCGGACACTCACTTCGGCGGGGTGCAAGGTGGCGGCATGCCCCGCCCCTTGGACGAGCCTGCCGACCAGGTGGCCGTCGACCCGTACGGTCCGGGAGCGTCCCCGTACTCCACCGGGCCCGAGTTCGCCCGGTTCTGGACGGCCGGGCTGGCGCACTGTGACGCCCGCTTCGAAGGGACGCGGCACCTCTACGCGACGGGGCCGTCCGGTGGCATCGGCTGCTTTACGCCCGACAGCTTTCCGGTGTTCGACCGGTTCGGTGACGCGGTCTATGTGATCGCGGACTCGAACCACGGCTACAAGATGGTTGGCGTTGGCGCGCTGGTCGCGCGAGAACTGCTCGGCGAGCCCCAGGAACTGCTGGAGCCGTTCCGGTTCGCCCGCTTCGAGCGCGGTGATCTACATCCGACCAGCAACTCGCCGTTCCCGTGGAGCTAGGCACGTGCCACACATACGACTGAAGGGGGCACCCGACCATGGCAGAACTGCATGAACGGCTGGCCGCAGGGCCGGTCATCTGCGCGGAGGGCTACCTGTTCGAACTGGAGCGCCGAGGTTACCTGCAGGCCGGGGCATTCGTCCCGGAGGTTCTGCTCGAGCATCCAGAGCAGGTGACCGCGCTGCACGAGCAGTTCGTCCACGCCGGCTCGGACGTCGTCGAGGCGTTCACCTACTACGCGCACCGCGAGAAGCTGCGCCTGCTCGGCATGGAGGATCAGCTCGAGCCGATGAACCGGCAGGCGTTGGAGCTGGCCAAGGAGGTCGCGGTACGGCACGGAGCTGTGCTCGCCGGAAACGTGTGCAACACCAACGCCTACGACCCGGCCGACCCCGCGACGAGCACGCACGTGCGCGCGATGTTCGACGAGCAGGTCGGCTGGGCGGCTGAGGCCGGCGTCGACTACGTGATCGCGGAGACGCTGCGGTATCTCGGTGAGGCTGAGCTCGCGCTGCAGGCGATCAAGGATGCCGGCCTGCCGGCGGTGGTCACCCTCGTCGTCGACCGGGAGGACGCGATGCGCGACGGCCCGCCGCTCACCGAGGCCGTGCGGCGGCTGGCCGATTCCAGAGCGGACGTTGTGGGGCTGAACTGCTCGCGGGGACCCGCGACGATGCTTCCGTTGCTGGCGGCGCTCGTGGACGCCGTGGATGTGCCGGTCGCCGCCCTACCGGTGCCGTACCGCACGACGCCGCAGCAGCCGACCTTCCAGTCGCTCACCGATCCGTCGCTGCCGGACGGGGCGGCGTTCCCCACAGCCCTCGATCCGTTCACCTGCACACGGTACGAGATTGCGGAGTTCGCCGCCGCAGCTGACGCGGTCGGCGTTCGCTACCTGGGGCTGTGCTGCGGCGCCGGGCCGCACCACATCCGAGCGATGGCTGAGGCGCTGGGTCGCAAGCCACCGGCGAGCCGGTACACCGCGGACATGTCGAAGCACGTCTACCTGGGCTCCGACCCCGGCCTGGCGGCACACAACCTGGCCTACCGGAGCCAGCTCTAGGCACCCCCGTCACTCCGACTTGTCAGGGTGACGTAGTGCTCCGTGCCTGCACAGCGAGTTGTCCGGCCTGACAACTCGAGGGGGTGGGGTTAGAAGGCGTCCTCGGGGAGGTCCATGAGCGCGTTGTCCGTGGCCTCCGTGATCGATCGCTCCGAGGCAAGCCGGGGCAGCACCTGGCGGACGAAGTACTGGGCGGCCGCAACCTTGCCCTCGTAAAACGCCTGGTCGGCGGGTGTCAGCTCCTCGCCCAGCTTCTCGAGGGCGACGGCGGCTTGGCGGACGAGCAGCCATCCGACGACCAGATCGCCGAGCGCCATGAGCAGCCGGGTGGTGTTCTGCCCCACCTTGTAGACGTTGCGCAGGTCGCCGTTCTCAGCATTCGGGTCGGCCGACATCAGGAAGCCCGTCATCGCGCCGAGCATGCCCTGGACGTCGCGCAGCGCCGTGGAGAGCAGTTCGCGCTCGACCTTGAGCCGGCCACCACCCACCTCGGCCTCGAGCGTCTGCTGTATCTGCCCCGACAGCCACCCGATCGCGCGGCCGTTGTCCTTGACGATCTTCCGGAAGAACAGATCCATGCCCTGGATCGCCGTCGTGCCCTCGTACAAGGTGTCGATCTTGGCGTCCCGGACGTACTGCTCGATCGGGTAGTCCTGCAGGTAACCAGAGCCGCCGTAGGT
>CAZMXH010000232.1:0-5798 GCA_964570165.1 uncultured Actinomycetes bacterium | reverse complement strand
AGCTGCAGGAGGTCCCGTTACCGGACGGTGCGCGGCTGGCGCGGGCGCGACGGCTGGACGCCTTGGCGCAGGAGTTGGCAACGGCGACGCCGAAGTCGGTCGCGGACCAGGGAGTGCCCACGCGCGAAGCACTCGCTGAGGCCCGCGCTCGGTGGGAAACGATCCGGGCGGAAATGATTGCAATACAGGAGGAGCTGGACTGGGAGGTCTACCGGCTCTACGGGATCCTCGGCGACGACTTGACTTACAGAGGCGCCGACTTGCCACGACTCAGCCTTGGCGAACGGGCGTTCGAGATTGTACTTGCCCGAAAGATGAAGGCTGGCGACGTCGATTCAGAGTGGTTCGCTCGCCACCGCTCTACGCCCATCACCGAGATCCCAGCAAATTGGCCGCAGGCCTATCGTGAACTGGTGGCTTATCGGATCGAGCTGATCGAGTCGCACCCGCTGCTGCACCTCGTCGAACGCGGGGAATGTAAGCGCCGCTGGTACACGCCACCGTGGCAGGACATGCAGGAGAACGCGCTAACTGAGTGGGCGCTCGACCGGCTCGAAGCTCCTGAGTTGTGGCGGGACAACCATGGTCCCCGAGTGTTGTCGGTAGCCCAGCTTGCCGACCAGCTGCGCGCCGATACTGACCTGCGCGAAACGCTTGCCCTCCTCACTGGGCGGCCAGACCTCGATCTCTCTACCGAGTTGGCTCGCCTCGTCAAGGATGAGGCCGTGCCATTCCTCGCGGCGTACCGGTACAAGGAAACCGGCATGCGCAAGCGCGCAGCCTGGGAGGAGACCTGGGAGCTACAACGCCGCGAAGACAACGGCGAGGACGTCGGCGACATACCCGTCCCGCCCAAGTACAAGAGCAGCGACTTCCGCGCCACGTCGTACTGGCGGCACCGCGGCAAGCTCGACGTCCCCAAGGAGCGGTTCATCGCCTACCCCGACGCCGGCCGCGACGGCGACAAGACCCCGGTCATCGGCTGGGCCGGCTGGAACCATCTCGACCAGGCCCAAGCCCTCGCGAGGCTCATACTCGATCGCACACAGCAGGAGGGCTGGGACGCCGAAAGGCTTACCCCGCTCCTCGCCGGCATCGCCGAGCTCGAACCATGGCTGCACCAATGGCACGCCGACATCCATCCCAACTTCGGAGGCAGCCCCGCTGGCTACTTCACCGCCTTCCTGGAAGAGCAACTCCAGAAGAACGGCCTCACGCGCAACGACCTCACCACCTGGCGACCACGCACCAGCGGCAGAATCAGAGCCGGTCGCTAGCGTGACACCCCCGACCACAGCAATGAGGAGAACCACCCGATGAGCACCGCGACACCGCTGCGTGACGCCATCGTCATCCCGGAGTCGGTGAGCGCGAACGACTACGTGCTCAAGCTCACCGAAGGGGTGAGCAAGGCCCAGGAGACACTCGCCCAGTACGTCGTCACCCCGGAGCTCGCAGACAACTTCGGCCAGGCGCTCAACCTCATCAAGGGAGCTCTGCAGAAGGGCCGCAGCGACGGGGCGTTCCTCCACGGCTCGTTCGGCTCGGGCAAGAGCCACTTCATGGCCGTCCTGCACCAACTGCTCGCACACGACCCGGTGGCCAGGTCGCTGCCCGGCCTCGAAGGTGTGGTCGCCGAGCACGACGAATGGCTGGCCGGGCGGCGGCTGCTGTCCGTCACGTATCACCTGATCGGTGCCGAGAGCCTGGAGGCGGCCGTGCTCGGCGGGTACGTCTCCCACGTCCGCGAGCTGCATCCGGACGCGCCCCTGCCCGAGGTGCACGTCACCGACTCGCTGCTCAACGACGCGGACCAACTCCGACAAACCATGGGAGATGAGGCGTTCTTCGCGAAGCTCGGCCAGACCGGCAACGGCGGAGACAGCAGCGGGTGGGGGACGTTCGACGTCGGCTGGGACGCCCACTCGTATGAGGCCGCCCGGCGGGCCGAGATCGGCGACCCGGAACGGATGCGTCTGGTCAGCGCGGTCGTCGACGCGTTCTACAAGCATGCGTTCACGGCCAGCGCAAAGTACCTCGACATGGACAAGGGCCTTGCCAACATCAGCGCCCACGCCCAGGCGCTCGGCTACGACGCCGTCGTCCTGTTCCTCGACGAACTCGTGCTGTGGCTGGCATCGCGCATCTCCGACCAGGCGTTCGTCGCCGCCGAGGGCACCAAGGTCGCCAAGCTGGTCGAGTCCGCCGACGCGTACCGCCCGGTGCCGCTGGTGTCGTTCATCGCCCGGCAGCGCGACCTCAAGGACTTCCTCGGCGACCACGTCCCCGGCAGCGAGAAGCTGGCGTTCGGCGAGACGTTCCGCTGGTGGGAGGACCGGTTCAACAAGATCACACTCGAGGACCGCAACCTCCCGGTCATCGTCCAGAAGCGCGTCCTGCGCCCCAACGAGCAAGGCGACCCAGAGGCGCTGCAGCGAGCCTTCGACGAGCTCACCCGTGACCCGCGGCTCTGGAACGAGCTACTCGAAGGGCTCGACGCGGACGGCCACGGCGGCGCCGACCAGGAGGCCTTCCGCCGCACCTACCCCTTCTCCCCCGCTCTCGTGTCCACCCTGGTCGTGCTGTCCGGGCTGCTCCAGCGCGAGCGCACCGCCCTCAAGGTCATGCAGCAGATGCTCGTCGACGGCCGCGACGAGCTGACCGTCAAAGACCTCATCCCCGTCGGCGACCTGTTCGACGCGCTGGTAGGCAGCGCCGAGGTGCCGCTCACCGAGGAGGTCCGGCAGCACTTCACCAGCGCCCGGAACCTGTACTTCGAGAAGCTGCGTCCCCGCCTGCTCGAACGGCACGGGCTCACCGAGGACGGGGCGGGCCAACTCCCGCGGCTGCATCCGTTCCGCACCGACGACCGGCTGGTCAAGACCGTGCTGCTGTCCGCGCTCGCGCCGAAGGTGCCGGCGCTGCGCAACCTCACCGCTAGCCGGCTCGCGGCGCTCAACCACGGCACGATCCCGGCGCCGCTCGGGCCGGGCAGCGAGGGTACCCGGGTTGTCGAGCTGTTCCGCGGCCTGCACGGCGACGTCGGCGAGATCCACCTCGGCGACGACCAGAGCAATCCGCTCATCAGCGTGGAACTGTCCCGCGTGGACTACGAGAGCGTCGTTGAGCGGGTACGCAACGTCGACAACCTCGGCGAGCGGCGCCGCCTGCTGCGCGACCTCGCGTTCGAGTCGTTGGGCATCGAGCACCGCGACACGCTGACCAACGACATCCAGCACACGGTGATCTGGCGTGGCAGCAAACGGACGGTCGACGTCGTCTTCGGCAACGTCCGCGACCGGACGGAACTGCCGGACGACGTGCTGCAGGCCGCAGAGGGCCGGTGGAAGGTCGTCATCGACTTCCCGTTCGACGCGGAGCAGCGCTCGCCCAACGACGACCACGCCCGCATCGAGAAGATGGTCTCGGACGGCGTCCACAGCGACACGGTGTGCTGGGTGCCGGCGTTCCTCACCGGCGACCGGATGCGCGACCTCGGCGACCTCGTGTGCCTGAACTACTTGCTCGCCTCGCCCGACCGCTTCGAGTCCAACGCCTCCCACCTGTCCGTCCAGGACCGCGCGCAGGCGAAGCTGATGCTCGAGAACCGCCGCTCGGCGCTGCGCCAGCGGATGGAGGACGTCATCAAGCAGGCCTATGGGGTGGCCAAGCCGGAGCCAGCCGACATCGACCACACCTACGGCGAGCCGCGCTGGATGGCCACCCTCAACCCGTCCTTCACGCCGGGCGCACCGGTGGGCGCGCGGCTGGCCGACGCGTTCACCCACCTGATCGACCAGATGTACTCGCACACCTATCCCGACCACCCGATGTTCGAGGCCGAGGTGCGGCGTGCCGACCTGGTCAAGGTGCTCGACCATGTGAAGCGCGCGGTGGCCGAGGGCGGCCGCATCAGCGTGGACCAGGCCACCCGCGCGACACTCGCCCGCATCTGCAACCGGCTCGGCGTCGGCGAGCTGATCGAGTCGCACTTCCTGTTCGACGCCAGCAGCTTCCCGTGGCGCGACCGGTTCGGCCAGCTCGCCGCCCGCGAGGGTTACACCACGACCCTGCCGGTCTCCGAGCTGCTCGCGTGGACCGACCATCCCACTCCTCGCGGCCTGGACCCGCTGGTGCGGAACCTGATCATCGCGGCGTACGCGCTGATGACGGACCGGGCCTGGTATCGCAACGGGACACAGGTGCCGATGCCCTCGCTAGCCGACATTCACCCCGAACACGAGCTGCGCGAGCCGCGGCTGCCGGACGTGCAGGACTGGGGGTTGGCGGTGCCGCGGGCGGCCCGGCTGTTCGGCGTGCACTCGCCGGAGCTGCGCTCGGCGGCGAATCTGGCGCACCTCGCCGGTGATGTCCGGATGAAAGCGTCGGAGTGGGCGCCGGCCGCACGCGATCTCGTCGGCAAGCTGGAGACGCACGCGTCGGATCTTGGCCTGAGCACGGACGACGACACCGGCCGGCTGGCCACGGCCCGCGCCGCCGCTACGCTGGTCGAGCGGCTCGCACGGGAGAGCGACGACGTCAACCTCGTGACCGTCCTGGCCCAGGCCGCGCTGCCCGCCGCGGACGAGGTTGTGGCCAAGTCGCTGTCCAGTGCTGTCGATGTCGCGCGGTCGGTCGGCCAGACCCAGTGGAGCATCGTCCGCGGGCTCCATCAGGTCGAGCAGACCAACCCGGACGCTCGGGCGGTGCTGGACGAGCTTCGGTCGACCGCCGCGTTCGACGAGCATGCCAAGCCTCTGGCGCCCGTGCTTCGGTCGACGGTGGACTCCGCCGTTCAGATCATCACGCCCGTGCCGCCGACAACACCGACGCCGCCGCAGGCGCCGCCGCAGCCCTCGCCCGCGCCGCAGCCAGGGAACAGCGAGACCGTGCCCGCCGCCGAGGTCGACGCCGTCCTGGCAAAGGTGCGTGCCTTCGCCCGGGAGCACGCCGACCGCGAGATCACCATCAGCTGGGACGTCAGGCAGTGACAGCAACTGCGGCACCCACTGCGCCGCCGGTGGCGACCATCCCGGTCGTGCGGGCGTACGTCCGGCGGCTGCTGGACGAGCGGCGCGGCGATCGCGTGCTCGGCATCTTCGCGCAGCCGAAGTGGACCGGCCCGAATACCTTCATCGTCGACGGCGCCACTGTCCACGTGTGCCCCTGCGTGTCTGCACTTGCCGTGCGCGAAGCGCTGCTGGAGCACGCGGAGCAGGACGAGGGTTACCTCGTCGTCATCACCGACGTGGAGGACCTCGGCCACGGCCTGACATCGCGGCTCTGGCGCGGACGGCTGCTGCCCGTCCAGCTCTGGCAAGCGGTGCGGGACGCCTTCGCCGCCCGCGACCTCGACCCGCTGCTTGTCAACATCGACAAGGACTGGGCGCCCAAAGCGCTAGTCGACTACGAGCCGGCCGGCGGCTGGCCGGCCGTGCCCAGCGGCACGCTCACCCGCGACTTCGCACTCGGCCACCTCGCCAGGACGCTCCTCGGCAACGATCCGAACGGGGAGCCGTACCTCGACGGTGATCACCCCGACGCCGAGGCCCTGATGCGCTGGTCGGGGGACAACACGGCGGTCCGGCGCTGGTCAGATCTGCCGGCCGAGGTACGGGAGGGGCTGAGTCGCTGGCTGGAGGCGCGCACCGGCGCGGCGGGCACCTGGACTATGCGCGCCGTTGCCGCTGGCCAGGCTCGCGACGCGGTCGCGCTCGGCCTCGCTGCTGGCCTGCTGTGGCACGAGAAGGCGGAAGCCGCGACCGCCGGAGTGGGTCGCGGCATGCTGCGGTCCCTGC
>CAZMXH010000231.1:0-5808 GCA_964570165.1 uncultured Actinomycetes bacterium | reverse complement strand
CGGGCGTCCGGGTGCCACGGTGAGCGCCCTGTTGAGCAGCAGGACTCCCTGATCCACCCACGGCGAAAGGTCACCCGTGGCCGGCTCCGGATGGCCTAGATCGGTCGAGTACTCGCGGAAGATATTGACCAGGCTGCCCGGTAGCGGCCGCACATCGGGAGCCACGGAGAAGCTGAGCCCCACCGCGTGCCCGGGGGTCGGGTACGGGTCCTGACCCACGAGAAGTACCTTGACCTCGTCGAACGGCAGCGTGAACGCGCGCAGCACCTGGCTTCCTGCCGGAAGGTATCTCCTGCCCGCCGCGAGTTCGGCGCGCAGGAACTCGCCCATGGCCGTGATCCGGCCCGCCACAGGTGCCAGCGCCGCAGCCCAGCCAGGGTCGATGAGTTCATCCAACGGACGCGCCGGCATGGGCCATCACCCTACAACGGCGGCGCCCGAGGCTCACCGGCTAGCCGGGCTCACCCCTGCGCTTGCGGTGAAGGACCCAGACGAAGTCGAGGACCGCGATGACGGCGAGCACCGTTCCGATCACCACCAACCACGTGATGCCCTCGATCCGGGCCAGCAGGATGATGAGCACACTGACGAGAAACCCGAACCCGGCGAGCCAGAGACGTAGCGTCAGCGCGCTGCGAGCCGCTGGGGCACCCCCGATGCGCGCACTCGGGTCGTGATAGTCGTCCAACCCGCGCTCGTAGCGCTCCCGATGCCCGGGTGGGTGCCCGTTCCGTTCCATGGATCCGTGATACCCAGGTAACGGGGCCGCTATACCTTGTGGCTGACTCCCAGGAGGGGTGGTCAGACACCGACTTCGGCCTTGCTCGGTGATGCCTGGTCGGCATCTTGTAGGTGCCGCAGGCCCTTCGCGGTGGCGAGGCCGATGCCGATGACCAGCGCTCCGGCTATCCCATCGACGATGTAGTGGTTGGCCGTCAGCAACGTCGCGGCGAACATCAGCACGGGCGCGATAGCCGCACCGATCCGGACGGCGCGCCACTGGGCCACGTTCAGCACTGCGACCGACATCAGGAGCACCCATCCGACGTGCAGGCTGGGCATCGCCGCATAATCGTTGACCAGGGCAGACGCGCTGAAGCCGGCGTATACGTCTGAGTACACGGCAATGGTGTCCACGAAGCCGTGCTCCGGGAGGAACCGCGGCGGCGCCAGGGGAAAGAGAGCAAACGCTACGAGGCTGGCCCCGCCCGACAAGAGCAACGCGTTGCGGTACAGCCGGTACTGCGCAGGATGGTAGATGAGCAGCCAGCCGAGCACGCCGAGGATGATCGGCCAGAAGGCGCTGTAGACCGCGTTTGCCAGATCGATGAGCGGGCTACCGAGAGTCGCGCCCTGAAGGTCCGGCTCCACGAACATGCCGAGCGCCTGCTCGACCGCGATGACCGAGTGCGCGTTCGCGAAGGCCTGGGCAACCTGCCCATCGCTGAGCCCGCGGACCAGCGAGTACAGCAGCCATGCCAGAACGATGAAGGCGGCCTCGCCGGCGATGGTGGCCCACCGGTGGCTCACCGACCGGCGTTGCTCAGCACCGAGATCATCACGGATCTCCTCTGTGCGCGTCACGTCTGACCCCCTCAGTCACCGCTCACAGCCGCCCAGCACTGTCTACCAACGCCAACCTGGGAACCGGCTGAGACTCGCCGTTGATCTCCTTAGCACGGGCTAGCCGCGCTCCCCAGGCCCCCGGCCGACGGTCGCCAGACCCGGGCCCTCGGGCGTTCGCGTCCGGCAGTTGCCGGTCGAGCCAGCGTGGGGGCCACGATACCCGTGCCCGGAGAGCCACCATCACAGCTACTGCGGTTGTCTCGCGGCACGAACTCGTCCGCGGCGAGGGACGCCCCAGGCCGGCTTCATCGAGTTGGCGACAGCACTTCACCTCACGTTCATCCGTTCACTGCACGCCGCTCAGCTGCGCGGCCTTGCATGGCTGGTGTCACTGGCAATAGAGCCGGGGGACCCGCTATGACACGGCAGACCGACTGCCGGTTCACACGACAGTTCAAGGAGTGAAGGTGATCTCTAAGAGTTGGCTGCGGGCAGTCGCGGTTGCGGGGGTGCTCGTGCTTGGCCTCACGGCGTGCGGCGACGACGGCGACGAGACGGCGTCGACGGGGTCCGAGGACACTTCGCAGGACGACTCCGAGTCCGCCGACTCCGGCGACACGGAGTCCACCGGCACGGAGGCGTCGGGTTCGGTGCTGATCGACGGATCGAGCACGGTGGCGCCTCTGTCGGAGGCTGCGGCCGAGCTGTTCATGGGCGAGAACCCGGGCGTCCAGGTGGACGTCGCGACATCCGGCACCGGTGGGGGTTTCGAGCGATTCTGCCAGGGCGAGACGGCGATCTCCGACGCCTCGCGGCCGATCTCGGACGAAGAGATCGCGATCTGTGAGGAGAACGGCATCGCATACGAGCAGCTGACCGTCGCCAATGACGCGCTGTCGGTCGTGGTCAACGTGGACAACCCGGTGGAATGCCTGAGCACGGAGCAGCTGAACGCGATCTGGGGCCCGGACTCGACGATCTCCAGCTGGAGTGATGTGCCGGGTCTCGACGTCGACTTCGACGAGCCGCTCGACCTCTACGGCCCGGGCCCGGACTCGGGAACGTTCGACTACTTCACCGAAGCGATCAACGGTGAAGAAGGCGCCATTCGCACGGATTACAACAACATCGGCGAGAACGACGAGAGCGGCATCCTCGGAGTCGAGGGCTCAACCGGCGGCCTGTTCTTCGTGGGCTACACCTACTTCGCCGAGAACCAGGACCGGGTGAAGGCGCTTCAGATCGACGGCGGCGACGGCTGCGTCCCACCGTCGGAGGAGACGGCGCAGGACGGTTCGTACACTCCGCTTTCGCGCGGCCTGTTCATCTACCCGTCCGACACCGCGCTGCAGCAGCCCGAGGTTCGGGACTTCGTCCAGTTCTACATCGACAACAACGACGCGATCGCGGCGGCGGTCGGTGCTATCCCGCTGACCGAGGAGCAGAAGGACGAGGCGCGTTCCCAGGTGGAACAGCTCATCGGAGGCTAAGTGGACCGACGCCGCACCAACGGAGGTTGAGGCCTGTTTGATGCTGGCCCGAAACGACACCCCGGCCTCCAGCGCCGGCGCGGGCGCGCGCCGATCGCTGGAGGCAGGGAGTCCGCGCTACGGCGAGAAGGCGATCAAGGTGTTCCTGGTCGCCTGCGCTGCGTTCTCGGTCGTGGTGACGACCGGCATCGTGCTGTCCCTGCTGTTCGGGGCGCTCGACTTCTTCGAGCAGGTTCCGATCTCGGACTTCCTGTTCGGCACCGTGTGGACGCCCGCCTTCGCCGGCGGCCAGTTCGGCGTGCTCCCGATCGTGGTCGGCAGCCTCAACATCGCTTTCTGGTCCCTGGCCGTGGCGGTCCCGGTGGGACTGCTGTCCGCGATCTACCTTGCCGAGTACGCGCCGCGTCGCGTCCGCAAGGTGATCAAGCCCACGCTGGAGGTCCTCGAGGGCATCCCGACCGTCGCGATCGGCCTTTTCGCCCTGTTCTTCCTGCGTCCCCTCGCCGAGGAGGTGCTTCCGTTCCTTTCGTGGGGGCCGCCGTTCTCGGTGGGCGTCGCCGGGGTCGCGGTCGGGTTGCTGATCGTCCCGCTCGTCGCCTCCGTGTCAGACGACGCCATGCGCGCCGTTCCGGCGGACCTTCGCGAGGGCGCGTACGCGCTGGGCGCCGGCAAGCTGCGGGTCTCGCTCCGCGTGGTTTTCCCGGCCGCGATATCGGGGATCGTGGCCGCGCTCGTCCTCGGTGTCTCGCGCGCCGTTGGCGAGACGATGGTCGTGTTGATGTCGGCCGGCGCAACGCCGCAGATCACGTTCGACCCGACCCGGTCGGTTCAGACGGTCACCGGGCACATCGGGACGACAGCGACGGGGGACATCGCCACGGGCACGATCGACTACCACACGATCTTCGCGGTTGGCGCGCTGCTGTTCACCGTCACGTTCGTGATGAATGCATTCGCGATCCGCCTGGTTCGCCGCTATCGCGAGGTATACGAGTGATGTTCGAACGCCTGAAGGAACCAAGGCCGGCGCGTGCCCGGCTCGCGGTCGCCGGTGCCCGCGCCACCACCGAGAGTCTGCTCGGGGCTCGGTCGGGTGCCGAGCGCGCGCGTCAGTCGCTCTTCTTCGCCGTGTTGCTCCTTGGCCTCGGCGTGGCGCTCGCGGGCCTGGCTTCGATCATCATCTGGTCGATCGTGCGAGGCGCGCCTCGGGTCAACGCCGACCTGTTCACGAACGTGGCCTCGTCGGTCAACCCGGAGGAGGCCGGCTACCGGCCCGCGATCCTGGGGTCACTGCTGGTGATCGGCGGCGTTATCGCGATCATCGTGCCGCTCGGCATCGGTGCGGCCGTCTACCTGGAGGAGTACGCGGACAAGACGCGCTGGTACAACCGGCTGTTCGAGCTCAACATCCAGAACCTCGCCGCCGTCCCGTCGATCGTCTTCGGCATCCTCGGCCTGGCGTACATCGCCCGCGGCCCGTTCGGCCTCGGCTTCGTCGCCGCCGCCGGTTCGGTCACGGTCGCGTTGCTGGTCCTCCCGACGGTCGTGCTCGCCGCTCGCGAGGCGATCCGCGCGGTGCCGCCGTCCATCCGGGAAGGCTCGCTGGCGCTAGGCGCCACCCATTGGCAGACCGTATGGCGGCAGGTGCTGCCTGCGGCCATGTCGGGGATCCTCACCGGTGTGATCCTCGCGGTCGCGCGGGCGATCGGCGAGGCGGCGCCGTTGCTTCTGGTCGGTGCCGTGACCTTCGTCACGGTCAATCCGAACTACTTCGAGGGAAGCTTCACGACCCTGCCCACTCAGATCTACGACTGGTCGCAACGACCGCAGGAGGAGTTCCAGGTTCTGGCCGCGGCGGGCGTGCTTGTGATGCTTGCCCTCGTGCTTGCGATGAACTCGTTCGCCGTATGGCTGCGCAACCGCTTCGAGCAGAGATGGTAGACGATCGCATGGTTGAGAAGACGAGCAGCGCGCCGCAATCCGGCCTCGGCACCGCTGTCACGGACGGAAGGGTTCGCCGCTTGCCCGAGAACTCCGAGATCTCCCTCCAGCTTGACCAGCCCCCGAACCGCCGCCAGGACGAGCACCGCGACAAGGCGTTCGAGCTCAGGAATGTCTCCGTGAGCTACGGCGACACCCCGGCCGTGAAGGACGTCTCGCTGGACATCTTCAACACGAACATCACCGCGTTGATCGGGCCGTCCGGCTGCGGCAAGAGCACGCTGCTTCGCTGCCTCAACCGGATGAATGACCTGATCCCGAGTGCGCGCGTGAGCGGTGAGCTGCGCTACCACGGCGAGGACCTCTACGGCCCCAAGGTCGACCCGGTGCAGGTGCGCAAGCTCATCGGAATGGTCTTCCAGAAGCCGAACCCGTTTCCGAAGTCGATCTACGACAACATCGCCTTCGGCCCTCGCACTGTGGGCATGACCGGCGATATGGACGAGATCGTCGAGAACGCGCTGCGCCGGGCGGCACTCTGGGACGAGGTCAAGGACCGGCTCGGTGAGAACGCCTACGGCATGTCCGGCGGCCAGCAGCAGCGGTTGTGCATCGCGCGTGCGATCGCCGTGGAGCCGGACGTGATCCTCATGGACGAGCCGTGCTCGGCGCTCGACCCGATCTCCACCGGAAAGATCGAAGACCTGATGCTCGAGCTCAAGGAGCGGTACTCGATCGTCATCGTCACGCACAATGCAGCAGGCGGCACGGGTCTCTGACATGACCGCGTTCCTCATGGTCGAGTTGACCG
>CAZMXH010000230.1:0-5892 GCA_964570165.1 uncultured Actinomycetes bacterium | reverse complement strand
TGGCGATGGCGGACAGGCTGAGTGTCCGCTGGCAGCCCGCCGCGCTGCCGGGGCCATCCCACCCGGGGAGTACATCTGGGGCGGGCCGGTCTCTGCCGCGGCGGTACGGCGGATCACCTGCACCGCCGGCATCCAACGAGTAGTCATCGACCCCGCCGGGGCGGTGCTCGACGTCGGCCGCGAATCACGCACCGTCACCCCCGCCCAGTACGCCGCTCTCATCGCCCGCGACGCGGGCTGCGCCTTCCCCGGCTGCACCCGCCCGCCCGGCTGGTGCATCGCCCACCACATCATCCACTGGGCCGACGGCGGCACCACCGACCTAGACAACCTCGTCCTGCTCTGCACCTACCACCACATGACCGTCCACCACCACGGCTGGACCCTCACCACCGCCACCGACCGGCTACCCCAGTTCACACCACCCACATGGATCGACCCCCACCAACAACCCCGCCGAAACACCAGACCCAGATACTCCCGGCGAAGACCTCGAGCCGCGTAGCACCGCGGATTACCAGGTAGCCGCGAATCGTAGTGCTCAAAGTTTTGAGGACGCCGCCGCTGGCCAGGCGCGGGGGAACGGCACCCGAAGTAAGCCGGCCGCGACTGGCGTGTGCTCGGCGGCCGCCTGAAGCCGCCCGCTGCGAATGAGGATGGCGCCGCTCGTGAGCATCGACTCGACGAGTCCGGCCGCGAACGCCTCGGGCGTCATCCTAAGGAGCCGTGACCAGGCGTGCGAACGACCTGCCAGTCCGCTTCACCGAGTTGCACCACCTGTCCGTCGTCGAGCGTCTCGTCGACCGTGTAGGGGGCGACCGGCTGGTCGAGGTACTCGGCCAGACAGCAGCCGGGATCCCGGCGGGCCACGGCCTGAGCGTCCGGACCGGCGGCGGCGATGCCTGCGCCCATGGCCTGCAGGCGAGCGTTTCCGCCCACGTGGTCGGAGTGCCAGTGGGTGTTCACCACCAGCGCGACACCTGCGCTGTGCACCCGTACCCATGCGGCGGTCTCAGCCGCGTGGCCGACGAAGCCGCTGTCGATCAGTGCGGGCCGGCTCCCGCGCAGCAGGAGCAGGTTGCAGTCGGGAAAGGGCCTGCGTTGCCATGTCACCCAGGCCGGGAGCCGTTCGGCGGCGGCGCGATCCACCCCGACCTCACTCGTCGGGCCCGTTCACGCAGATCAGCGTCTGCTGGCCGGTCGCGACGAGCGACCGCGTGCCGTCGGAGACGGCGTGCACGTCGAGCCGGCACACGGTCAGCGTTCGCCCGGATTTCAGGACGGTGCCCACCGCGTCGAGGGCCCTGATGCGCGCCTGCACCTCGGCACTGGCCTGCTCCTGCTGCATCTGACCTTCCACGGCTCTCCTCTCAGCTGAAGTGACCTGCCCTGCTCGGACCGGCCCTTGGGGGTGCGAGCACGCTGAACCCGGGCGACAGCGGGCGGCGGCCGGTGAGCGCGAGCAGCACCTCGCCCGTCCGGTCGCCGAGCAGTGCACCGGCAACCCTGGCAGCCGATTCGCCGGCGGAGGCCGGGACACTGAGCGGCAGGCCGACCGCGGCGGCGAGGTCGCAGCCGTGCACGGAGAGCTCGAAGGTCCGGGTGGGCAGGTACTCGGCGAGCGCGATCACGCCGAGCGGGGTTGCCACCAGGCTGTCGTCGGGGGCGTCTGCCAGGGCATGGGCCGCCCGCTCGGCCAGGTCTGCGACCACCTTAGCCGGGGCGGAGCCGAGGGATGCACCTGCCGATCGGCCGCGCTCGGCCACGTCGGCCGGGTCGACGTCGGCGGCGGCCCGGAAGTAGTCGGCGGCGGCGTCGAGGTCGATCGGCCCCGCGGCCCCGAGGTAGTCGACGACCGTGGTCAATGACCGGCTCGTGTGGCCGACGAGGTCGCGCACCGTCCACTCGCCCAGCGCTGGTTGGGCCAGGTGCGGCCGCGCAGCGGACGTAAGCTCCACGAACCATGCCGCAGCATCGGCAAAGCAGCCGCGCCAGTCGGTTGGAGCCTCTCCCAGGGAGTTCACGATCACCACTCCCGCGGCTCGTCGTTGACGCGTTCTTCTGCGCCATGCGGTGCGGGCGCTGTAGGCGTGCCGGCTGGGTCGGGCAGAATGAGCCGTTCGGCGAGTCCGCGGACCAGCTTGGTCGTCTTCGGCGGGGGCGGCTGACCGGCGAGCAGGTGCCTGCGTACGGCGGCGAGCGGCAGGTCGAGGACGGCGAAGGCGACCTGGTCGCGGGGGCGCCCGGTGTGCCTGGCGACGGCACGGACGGTACTTCTGATGGTTCTCCGCATGGCGGCATCGATCGCTGCAAGTTCGGCTCGAGCCTCGGCGGGCCAGTTCTCGGGGTCGAACGTTCTGGAGCCCGCCTGGAGTACGAGCGCCTCGGCCAGGTTCGCCCGGCACCAGTCGACGACCCACGCAGTTGCCTCGACTGCGTCTTCCGGAGTCGGGCCAGGTCCGAGGGCCTCGCGGTAACCCGCCTGGAATCGGCGCAGCGTGCGCAGCCATAGCGCGGCAAGCAGCGCTGGGCGGTCGGGGAAGCGGTGATAGATCGACCCGCTGGGCGCGCCGACCGATCGCGCCACGGCGATCATCGTGACTGCCCGAGCCCCGCCGGAGGCGAACAGCGCGGCGGCGGCGTCGATGAAGTCTTGGTCGCTGTGTACCGGAGGTCTACCCATCATCTAGAGACTATGCTCTAATACAGTTTTAGGGGTAACCCTCTAGAAGGGCAGAGATGAGCACGATGGCCGCCGGCAAGTCGCGAGCCGCATCGCGGCCGGTCTACGTGCTTGCCCAGATCAGCATTCATGACCGGGAGCGGTACGACCGCTATGCCGCACGGTTCCTGGACGTCCTCGAAGCGCACCAGGGCATGCTGCTCGCGGCCGACGAGAAGCCCACCGTCATCGAAGGTCGCTGGCCGCGAGACAAGGTCGTCCTCGTCTCCTTTCCCAACCGCGAGCAATTCGATAGCTGGGTGTCGTCTCCCGACTATGAGCAGATCTCCACTGACCGCGCTGCCTCCACCGAGGGCACGGTGCTGCTGGTACGCGGTCTGGCCGGCGGAGTGCTGGGCAGGAAGTGAGGACGCAGTCTATGACGATCTCGTACGAAGTCTCCGAGGCCGTCGCCACCATCACGTTGCGCCGCGAGGAAAAGCTGAACGCGCTCAACTACGCGATGATCGACCACCTCCAGCGGCAGCTCGACGCGGTCGCCGCCGACGACAGCATCCGCGCCGTGCTGCTCACGGGTGCCGGCGACCGAGCCTTCAGCGCCGGTGCCGACATCCCGCAACTCGCCGGCAGCATTGAAGTCGGCGCGGACGTGGCGCTCCGCGAGTTCGTCTGCCGAGGGCAGAGCCTCACCCGCCGAATCGAGAACTTCCCGAAACCCATCATTGCTGCGGTGAACGGGCTCGCCTACGGCGCCGGCTGCGAGATCACCGAGGCGGCCTCCCTCGCCGTCGCCAGTGAGCGGGCGACGTTCGCAAAGCCTGAGATCACCCTGGGCTTCCCGCCCCCGTTCGGCGGGTCGCAACGGTTGCCCAGGCACGTCGGACGCAAGCGCGCCTTGGAGATGATCCTGACCGCGGAGCCGATCGACGCTCACCGCGCCGAACAGATCGGCCTCGTCAACAGGGTCGTCCCCCACCAGGACCTGCTGCAGGAAGCCCGAGCGCTCGCTGAGCTCGTCCTGCGCCACGCTTCCAGTGCGGTTAGCGCATGCCTCGCCGCGGTCACCCGGGGCATCAACGTCCCCATCGACGAAGGCCTGGCCATCGAGGCGGCGTGGTTCGCCGTCACCGTGCCGACCGCCGGCGTCGACGATGGCCTGGGGCGATTCCTCGACCGCCGGTCAGCCGCACCTGCGGAGTCCCCAGCAACTCCGCTCGGCCGCAGCCGATGAGCACGCAGCCATCCGGCCCACTGGTCGCGACCCGCAGGCTCGCGCCCGAGGACGCGCCCGCGGTCACCGCGATGGTCCGCCGATGCACGGACAAGACGTTGTACTGGCGACTGCTGGGCGGGCTCGATCCCGTCCACGCCATCGCGTCCCCCATCAGGCAGGGTAGGCCCGGCGGGCGGGTGGATATCGGAGCCTTCTCCGGGCCGCGCCTCATCGGCGTCGCATCGCTGGTTCCGTCCCGCGGTGCCTGGGAGGCCGCGATACTGATCGAGGACGCCTGGCAGGGCAACAAGGTCGGCTCCCGTCTTGCCGACAACCTTGTCCACCACGCCGTCCAGCTGGGAGTCGACACCATCCGCATCTGCTACGGGGGTCAGAACAGGAAGGCGGCCAGCCTGGTGACCGGCCGAGCGCGCGACCTGACCAGACTGAGCGTTTCGACGGGCGTGATCGAACGACTCGTCGCACCCGTGCCTCCGAGGCGAGACGAGTAGCGCTTGGAGCGTTGTCGGTCCCGCCCCGGAGAATGACTCCATGACCCGCAGAACCATCGGTGTCGCCGAGCGCCGCGCCCGGCTCGCCGTCCGCCACCACCTCGCGACCGACAGCCACCCGGCCGACCCGGTCGACGCGGCGCAGGCGATCGTCGCCTACCACGCGACCGACCCCGCAGCGGTGTACCTGTCAGCCGCGGCCAGAACGGGGCGGGCCGATCCGGCGACGCTCGACGACGCGCTCTACGTCCGCCGGGCGCTTGTCCGGATCGTCGGCATGCGGCGGACGATGTTCGTCGCGCCCACCGAGCTGCTGCCGGTCATCCAGACGGCCTGCACCGACGCGATCGCCGTGAAGGAACGCAAGCAGACCCTCAAGATGATCGCGGAAGGCGGGTTTACCTCGGATCCAGAGAAGTGGCTGGCGACCGCCGAGGAGGCCACCATCCGTGCGCTCGCGGCCCGCGGCGAGGCGACGACCCGGGAACTCGGCGAGGACGTGCCGCAGCTACGAGAGCAGGTCGTGCTGGCTCGCGGCAAGCCGTACGAGTCGACGGCCACCATGGGTCCCCGGGTGCTCTACCAGCTCAGCGCCGACGGCCAAGTGGTGCGCGGGCGTCCCGTCGGATCGTGGACGAGCAACTACCGGTGGGCGCTGGCGGAGACCTGGCTGCCGGACGGCGTCCGTCCCGTGGGGGTCGAGGAGGCGGACGTCGAGCTGGCCGGTCGCTGGCTCACCGCCTTCGGCCCAGGGACGGTGGACGACCTGAGGTGGTGGACCGGCTGGCCGGTCACGCGGGCGCGCAGAGCACTGGCTGAGCTCGACGCGGCCGAGGTCGGCCTCGAGGGCGGCCAGGCGGCCTACGTCCTTCCCGACGATGTCGAGCCGGTGGCGGTGCCGGAGTCGTGGGCCGCGCTGCTGCCGGGGCTCGATCCGGCGGTGATGGGCTGGGCCATGCCCGGCCGCGACTGGTACCTGGGCGAGCATCTCCGCGCCGCGCTGTACGACCGCAGCGGCAACATCGGCCCGACGGTGTGGTGGGACGGCCGGGTCGTCGGGGGGTGGGCGCAGCGCGCGGACGGTGAGATCGTCTACCGGCTGCTCGAGGACGTCGGCTCGGACGGGCAGGCCGCCATCCGTACTGCGGCCGGCAAGCTCGAGTCCTGGCTGGGCGACGTTCGCGTGACACCGAAGTTCCGCACTCCGCTGGAGCGGGAGTTGGCGGCCGGTTGACCGGCTGCGCCTGTCAGACCCGGTTCATCAGCCGGACGCTGCCGTGGGCGACCTTAGAGCCCCGGTCGTCGACGATGTCGACCTCCCACAGCTGCAGCGTTCGCCCGCGATGCACGGGGACGCCCGTCGCGGTCAGCACACCGCCGCTCACCGAACGCAGGAAGTCCGTGTGGTTCGCGATTCCCACGACGTGCCCGTCCGGGGAGCCGCCGTCGCCGGTGAGCCACAGCAGCGCGCCGGTGCTCGCCAC
>CAZMXH010000229.1:0-5909 GCA_964570165.1 uncultured Actinomycetes bacterium | reverse complement strand
GTCCGCGACTCGCCGGTCGCCCATTCCACGGGCGGGTTCGCCAGCTTGATCTCCTACGCCGCCAGCCAGCTCGAGCACATCCTTGCCGCCGAGTTCGCGGCTCGCGGCTTCGACGCCCAGCACGCGCCGATGTACGCGCACATGCTCGTCGGTATGGTCGCGCTGACCGGCCAGTGGTGGCTTGACGTGCGGACGCCAGACAAGGTGGAAGTCGCCAAACACCTGGTCAACCTCGCCTGGAACGGCCTGGCGGGTCTGGAACAGCAACCCCGGCTGTCAGGCGAGCGCATCTAGGGACGGATGCGCCGCGTCGTCGCCGCCTATGTCTGGTCGAGTGCCTGCTCGAAGTCGGCGACGAGGTCGGCGGCGCTCTCGATCCCGCAGCTCACCCGGATCAGGTCGTCGGTGACCCCGATCCGCTCCCGGTCCTCCCGGCTCAGGCCCGCGTGCGAGGTCGCAGCAGGCCGCGTGACGAGTGTCTCGACGCCGCCGAGGCTCGGTGCGATGTAGGGAATCCGCAGCGCCTTGAGCAAGGCTTCCGAGGCACGTGCGCCGCCCGCCGGCCGCAGGCTGAGCATCCCGCCGAACCCGGAGAACAGCGCGCTAGCGCGCGCGTGATCGGGGTGGGACGACAGGCCGGGGTAGCTGACCGCGCTCACCTTGGGATGCTCTGCCAGGAACCGGGCAAGCGCGAGCGCGTTCTCATTCTGCGCACGCACCCGCAGCGCGAGCGTCTTCATGCCGCGTGCCAGCAGGAAGCCAGCGTGGGGGTCGAGCACTCCACCGAAATGATTGAGCACGCCACGTACCCGCCGTACTAGGTCGGCTCGGCCGATCACCGCGCCGGCCACCAGATCCGAGTGACCTCCCAGGTACTTCGTCGCGCTGTGGACGCACAGATCGAAGCCGTGCTCCAGCGGACGGAAGTTCACGGGGGTCGCGAACGTGTTGTCGATGATGCTGGTCAGCCCGCGCTCGCGGGCGAACGCAGCGATCTCCGCGAGAAGCCCGACCCGGACGTGCGGGTTCGTCATCGTCTCGACCAGCACCGCAGTCGTCTTGTTCGTCACCGCGGACTCCCACGTCTCCGGCCGGTGCGGGTCGATGAACGTGTAGCTCCACCCCAGCCGCTCGGCGTCGGCGGTGAGCAGGCTGTGCGTCCCACCGTAGAGGACGTCGCCGGCGAGCAGGTGGTCGCCCGCCCCGACGACGCTGAGCAGCGACGCACTGATGGCCGCCATGCCGGACGACGTGGCGAGCGCGGCCTCGCCGCCTTCGAGTGCCGCCAGCCGATCGTGGAGGTAGCCCTGCGAGGGCGTGGTGCTCAACCGGATGTACTTGATGTCGTCGTAGCTCTCCCCCGGCTCGGACTCGAACACCGTCCCCTGGAATATCGGGAAGACCACCGAGCCCTCCGGACCGGGGCGCCGGATCCCGCCGTGCACAGCGCGGGTCTCGATCCCTTGCTCGCTACCGTTCATGACTGTCTCCCGCTCGAGTCTGCCGTCACAACTGCCAGCGTGAAGCCGTCGTACCCCTTGGCGCCCACGGTTTGCACGGCGGTTGCGCTGAGCCGCGGCTCCGCCGCGATCAGGTCGATCACCTCGCGCGCACCGACCACCGAGGGATCCGAGCTGTCCGGATCGACGACCGCGCCGCCCCGGATGACATTGTCAACGATGATCACACTACCTTCGCGGGCCAGCCGGAGCGCCCACCGGAGGTAGCCCGCGTTGCTCGGCTTGTCGGCGTCGATGAAGACCAGATCGAACGGGCTCGCGCCCTCCTCTGCAAGCCGGGGCAGCGTCTCCATGGCGGGCCCGAGCCGCACGTCGACAACAGCCGACAGCCCGGCGCGCTCGAGATTGGCCGCCGCCACCTCGGCGTGCACCGGGTTGACCTCCAGGGTCACCAGTCGGCCGTCCCGCGGCAGCGCGCCGGCAAGCCAGATCGTGCTGTATCCACCGAGCGTCCCGATCTCGAGGATCGACCGCGCTCCGGCCGCAAGTGCGATCAACTGGAGCAGCTTGCCCTGAGCAGGCGTGACCTGCATCGCGGGCAGCCCTGCTTCCTCGCTGGCCCGGAGGGCGGCCTCGTGGGCGTCGTCCGGCTTGACGAGTGTCTCGGTGAGGTAGCGGTCGACCGTTGTCCACTGGGCATCCGTCATGGCGCCATCATGCACGGGACGCGTACAGTCATGGCCATCGGCCGGACCCGGGCGAGGTGATCGACATGGCGGAGCCCTCCCGCACGGCAAGCGCTCTCGTGACCGGCGGCGCTGGCGGCATCGGTCGATCGCTCGGCCGGATGCTCGCGCGGCGGGGGGACGCCGTCGTGCTTGCGGATCTCGATGGAGAGCGCGCTCGGGGTGCCGCCACGCAGCTAGGGGCGCACTTCATGGCCGCCGACGTCCGGGACGAGGCGTCGCTTGTGGCCGCGGCCGCGGCGGCGGAGTCCTACGCGCCGCTTCGCAGCGTGTTCCTCAACGCCGGCACAGCAACGGGCCGGCTACCGATCCACGCGGTGCCGACCGACGACTATCGGCGGGTCTTCGGCGTCAACGTCGACGGGGTGTTTCACGGCATTCGGGCGGCTGTCCCTGCGCTTCGGCGCTCCGGTGGCGGCGCGATCGTCGTGACCGCCTCGCTCGCCGGGGTGGCCGCGTGGCCGGGCGACCCGGTCTACGTGGCGAGCAAGCACGCCGTCGTGGGCATGGTGCAAGCTTCCGCACCCGACCTGACCGAGTTCGGGATCAGGCTGAGCGCCGTGTGTCCCGGATTCGCCGACACCCCCATGGTGTCGGACGACGTGCGGGACTCCGGGTTCCCGCTACTGACCGCGGACGAGGTAGCGCTCGCGCTGATGGACGCTGCGGCCACCGCCGCACCCGGCGAACTGCGCATCGTCCAGCCCGGCATCGGCGCGGTGCGGTACGAGCCGCGCCGCGTGCCCGCGGCTCGGGCAGCCGATGGGAGTAAGCCGGCCGTGCCGGGCCGCCGCTGACTGCTCGGAGGCCGATGCCGGCGTCTCTGCGGCGGCGGAACCCAATGGTCAAGCGAAGCCAGGGCCCACCCTCTCACAGGGTGACAAGCCGGACTGCGCCGTCAATTACCTTGATGTCAAGATGCTCGACACATAGGATTCCGACGTGAAGGATGAGGTCGACCGCATCATCGAGGCCTGGCGCCGGGAGCGCCCTGACCTCGACGTCACGCCGCTCGAGGTGCTGTCTCGCGTGAGCCGGCTCGCGCGACACCTCGACCGGCGACGGCGTGATGCGTTCGCCGGCGTGAGCATCGACGGAGCAGGGCTGGAACCCTGGGAGTTCGACGTCCTCGCCGCATTGCGGCGCTCGGGACCGCCGTACGAGCTGTCGCCCAGCGAGTTGATGGCGCAGACGCTGGTCACGAGCGGCACCATGACCACGCGCGTGGAGAAGCTTGCCGGGCGCGGACTCGTCCGCCGGCGCAGGCGCGAGACCGGCGACCGCCGTGGGGTCCGGGTGCAGCTGACCGAGGCCGGGCGGGAGGCCGCCGATGCCGCGCTCGAGGGGTTACTCGCCCACGAGCGCTCGCTCCTCGCCGACCTCTCCCCCCGGGATCGCGACCAGTTGGCCTCCCTGCTGCGGAGGCTTGTGCTGCCGTTCGACGGGTTGGCCGGCTGACCCCTGCAGCATCGGCAGCCGCCCGGACATTACTCTTTCTGCCGATATGCTGTTCGATGCCCGGGTCGCCCTGCTGGTTAGCACGATCCCGGTTCTCCTGGCATCGTCCGGCTTCCCGCTCGACGACCCCGTTGGAGGGGTGCCGCTGGGCACGAGCGGCGATCCGGTCGTTGACGCCCAGGCGGACGCGCCAGAGTTGCCGGACGCCGAGGCGGCGGCCTGGCTGGTGGCGGATCTGGGCAGCGGGGACGTCCTGGCCGCGCGGAACGCACACCAGCCGATGCCGCCCGCGAGCACCATCAAGCTGCTCACCGCGCTCTCGCTGCTCCCGGACATCGACCGCGAGGCGACATATGTCGCTACCGAGGCTGTGGCGAGCGTGGAGGGCAGCCGTGTCGGCTTGGTGCCCGGTGAGCGTTACTCGGTGGAAGACCTCGAGCACGGGCTGCTGCTCGCGTCCGGCAACGACACCGCGCACGCCCTGACCGAGCTCACCGGTGGTACGGAGGCAGCGCTCGAGAAGATGAACACGGAGGCGGCGCGGCTCGGGGCCTTTGACACGATCGCCACGACGCCGGACGGCATCCATCAGCCCGGCCAGGTCTCGTCCGCCTACGACCTTGCGCTGATCGCCCGAGCGGTGCTTGCCAACGACGCTCTCGCGGAGCTTGCCCGAACGCGCACGTACGACTTTCCGGGCCTTGACGGTGAGACGTTCCAGATCCAGAACCAGAACCGCCTGCTCGGCAGTTACGACGGAGCCATCGGCTTGAAGACGGGCTACACCAGCGACGCAGGCCACACGCTGGTCGCCGCGGCCGAGCGCGACGGCGTACGGCTGGTGGCGACGGTGCTGAATGCCGACGGCCGGGCGGAGCCGGTCGCCGCGGAGCTGCTGGACTGGGGCTTCGCCGCTGCCGCCACCGACGCCGTACGGCCTGTCGGCACCCTGGTCACTCCCGACGAGGTCGAGGAAGCGATCGAGCAGGCCCAGGCCGGTGATGGCCGAGCGGAGGGCGCGAGCGGGGCGGACGCTGGGGACGCCGCCCCCTCCGGTGGCGGACTCGCCGCCCAACCATGGCCATGGGCGGTCGCCGTCGGCGCAGCACTCCTCGTCATCGGGCTTGCTCGGCGCCCACGCCGACGCAAGGGACGCTACGCCAACGGCTGACCGGTCACTCGTGCCGGTCAGGTGCGCTCACGCGGCGCGGAGGGCGGACCGCCGAGGCGGAAGTCGCGGTGCTTTCGCCACACCCCGTCCGCGCCGTGCTCGTAGAGACCGAACGCGTCGACGACGAAGCGCCCCTCGTAGTCGGCAAGGGCATCGAACGCCCTGTCCATGACCTCGTCCGGCAACTCGTGCGCCACCGTCACGTGCGGGTGGTACGGAAATGGCAGCTCACCCGGCAGCGGGCCGGTACGGATCGCCTTGGACAGCGTCTCGCAGTCGGAGATGCCCCGCGCTACGGCAACGAACACCACGGGGGACACCGGCCGGAACGTAGCCGTCCCGCGGAGGTGCACCACGAACGGCTCCCGGGCTGCGGCGACCGCACCGAGATGCTCCTCCACCGAGGCGAGGTCCGTGTCTGCCAACTCGGTGGGTGGCAGGAGTGTGATATGCGGCGGAGCGGACGCCGCCAGCGGGTCGCCGAACGACTTCCGCCACGCTGCCAGCTGGTCACCGTATGGTTGCGGGATCGATATCGCGACACCGATGGTGAGCACGGCCGACGTCGCACTCACCGTGCGGGGAGGAATCCCACGCGGTCGTACACGGTCGCAAGAGTCGGCGCCGCGACCTCCCGCGCCTTCGCTGCTCCCCGTGCCAGCAGCGCGTCCAGTTCGGCTGGGTCCTCGAGCAGCTCACGAACCCGTTTCTGGAAGGGCACCAGGACCTCGAGGACGGCGGTTGCGACCTCCTTCTTCAGATCGCCGTAGCCGCGACCGGTGAAGTCACGCTCGATCTCGTCCATCGCACGCCCCTCTAGCGCGGAGAGGATTGTCATCAGGTTCGTTACACCCGGCTTGCGCTCTCGATCGGCAATCACGTCGCGCCCCGAGTCCGTGACGGCGCTCCTGATCCGCTTCTCGACGACCTTCGGGTCGTCCATCAGGTCGATCAGCCCGGCCCCGCCGACGCTCTTGCTCATCTTGACGGTCGGATCCTGCAGGTCGAAGATCCGCGCCGTCTCCTCCAAGATGTGCGCGGAGGGCACCACGAACGTCTCGCCGAACCGCGCGT
>CAZMXH010000228.1:830-5935 GCA_964570165.1 uncultured Actinomycetes bacterium | reverse complement strand
CACGGCATCGTGAGGTCGCGCGCCGGCTCGCGGAGGAGTCCATCGTGCTGTTGTCGAACAACGGCGTCCTTCCGCTGGCCGGACCCGGACGCGCGGCGCCGCGCCGCGTCGCGGTGATCGGTCCCAACGCGGCCCGTGCCGAGGCGCTGCTGGGTTGCTACTCGTTCGTCAACCATGTGCTCGCCCTGCGACCCGGCGTCCCGCTCGGCATCGAGATCCCCTCCGTGGCGGACGGCCTGCGGCAAGAGGCTGGCACGAGGCACCTCGCCGGCGCGGAGATAGTCGTTGCTCCGGGCTGTGACGTCGATGGCGACGACCGGTCCGGATTCGCGGATGCGGCTGATGCCGCCCGCGACGCCGATGTGGCGGTTGTCGTGGTCGGTGACCAGGCGGGATTGTTCGGCCGGGGCACCGTCGGGGAGGGCAACGACGTCGAGTCCCTCGAACTGCCCGGCGTGCAGCGCGATCTCGTCGAGACGGTACAGGCGACCAGCACGCCGACCGTGCTGGTCGTTCTCACCGGACGTCCGTACGCGATCGGCTGGGCGCTGGACGGCCCGACGGCCGTAGGCGCGGTGGTCCAGGCCTTCTTCCCGGGCGAGGAAGGCGGCACCGCGATCGCGGGCGTGCTCTCCGGGCGCGTCAACCCATCCGGCCGGCTGCCCGTCTCACTGCCCAGGTCGGCCGGCGCCCAGCCGTACACGTACCTGCACCCGCCGCTCGGCGGGCCGACCGACGTCTCCACCGCCGACCCCAGCCCGGTGCGGGCGTTCGGGTACGGACTGTCGTACACGACGTTCACCTACGACGAGTTCGTCGTGGACCCGCAGGTGAGCACCGGCGGGACGTTCATCGCGTCGGTCCGGGTCACGAACGCGGGCGACCGCGAGGGCGACGACGTCGTGCAGCTGTACGGCCGGGACGTCGTTGCGTCGGTGACCCGCCCAACCGTGCAACTGCTGGGCTATCAGCGCATCCATCTCGCTCCCGGCGAGTCCGTGGTCGTCCGGTTCGAGGTGCCGACGACGCGGCTGGCATTCACCGACCGCCGTATGGTCCGCATCGTCGAACCGGGCGACGTCGAGGTGTGGGTTGGCCGGTCCGCCGCCGACAGCCGGTCGCGTCCGGTCGCAGAAGGCATCTCCCGGCCGGTCTCCACCACGGCGGCGACCGACGCCGACCGGCCGGCGCGTACGTCGATCCGGTTGACCGGCCAGCCGCACGTGGTGACGCCTGCCGACGAGCGCTGGGTCAGGGCCAGCATCAGTCGTTCCTGAACGGTAGCGCGCTCATCATCCGCGGAAGCACCGTCCCCGCGGGCTAGCCGTCCTGCTGCGTCGACAGCAGCCACGGACCGTCGCGCACCGCGAGGAAGGCGAAGGCGCCATCCGAGGCGACGCTGACGGACGTCACTGCACCGGCCTCCATCTCCCACTCCGGGGCACCGGTGCGCAGGTCCAGCAGGGCGGCGCGCAACGGCGCAGGCTCGGCGACGGCCCCCGTCTCGTCCAGCGGCCCGGCCTCGGCTACGAGCACGAGACCGTGCTCGCGGATGATCGTCTGGCCGCCGCTGTGCGTGCTGCGGCCCCACTCCCACAGATCCGTCCCGGTGCGAAGGTCGTAGGCAAGGCTTGCAGGGCCGCGAGCGGCGTCCGCCGCGCCCCGGAGCTCGTCAAAGCCCCAGCGCAGGTCGAGCATGACGACGGCATCACGCGCCCCGGCGTCGTGGATGGACACGTTCTTGAATGCGACATGCCCGTCCTTGCGCATCGACCAACTGGCCACCTCGGCTGCTGGGCGCTCCCACAGCCGCGTTCCACTGGCGTCTGCAGCGAAGACGGTTACCGGATGGCCGGCACCGTCCACCGTGGACCCGAGCAACGTGCCGGTCTCCTCGTGCCGGGCGATGACCTCGGCGTCCGGTGGCAGGGATGGCACGTCCTCCCGAGCGACAGTCCATCCGGTGCCCAGGTCATCGACGGCCGGCTCCGGTCCGTCCCAGTCGACCCGGACCGTGAACCGGTTGTCACCGATGTCCGAGCTGACGGTGCCGTCCGCGTTGAGCTGCAGCGATGTCCCGCGGCCCTGCCATCCGGGCACCATGACGCTGGAGGCGGTGCCCGAAGGCAGCTCCACGCGGATGAGCTCGGCGGCCTCGTCGCCGAACCGGACGGCGAGCAGCCGGGAGCCATCATCGGCCACGGTGAACGCATCGACGCTCGTACCAGCCCACCGGGGTTCACCGGTAGACGCCTCCCGCACCGAGACCCGCCGATGCGTGCTGTAGCTCGAGCCGTTGTGGACCTCGAAGCCCGTGACCGTGATCGTGAACAGATCAGGGTGCTGGGGTACCCGGCGCGGGGCCGACGACACGTCGGCCAGCTCCCACAGGCGCGAGCCGTCGGTCCAGTCCAGCCCGACGAGGTAGCCGCCGGTGGTTGGAGCCACGATGGCTTCGTCGAGTGGGAGCACGCTTGTCGCGGCAACGGCGGGATCACTGGTCGGCAGCTCCAGATCATCGAACCGCCAGACGATGCGCCCGTCCGCGTCCAGCACCTGCACGGACGGCTCCCCTGGTGGCCCGCCCGGCAGCGGGAGGGAGCGGAGGATCGCCGCACGCTCGGCACCGTTGGTACCTAGCAGCCGGCTGGGACAGTCGCACCGGAACTCCGTCTCGACCGGAAGCGTGAACCTCGCGCCGGGTACAGCCTCCAGCGGTGCCCGGCTCACCGGGGGAACAGCCCCGCTCAGCATGGACGTTGCGGCCGCCGTCGGCCCGGCAGGCCTGGACTCGACCCGTGGCCCGGCGTCTGAACCGCACCCGAACAGGAGCGCGGCGGCAAGCGACCCAGCGCACAATCGCACCCACCATGGGCTCGTTCTCACCATGGCGGTTCACCCCTCGCAACGACGTTTGCTGGCCGGGCGATCTTAGCTCGACTGAGATCATTTTGGGAGCATCGGCAGATGAACGTGCAGCTTCCCTTGCATCAGAACGGTCAGATGCGCATCACGAGTTAACAGCAAACCCATTCGTATCAATTTCTTGATCGTTCGACGAAATCGCTAGGAGTTACCCGGGCGGATCACGGCAGACTGGATCTCGAACCGACTCGAGGTGGGTGGGCGGTGTCGCTGGGATCGCTCGGAGATCTCACAGAGACGTCGGCTGTGTCGACCCGACGGCACACCGACCGTGCCGACGCTGGAGAAGGTACCCGCGTTCACGATCAGGTTGCCCTCCGCGGTAGGGCTTCGGCTGCTGGCTCCGAGGCCAACCACTCGCCTGACGAGTCGACGTCAGCCGACGAGGCCGACGATGTCGATCTCGTACAGGCATGGTCCGCCGACGAGAGGGTGCCGGACCTCGTCCGGCAGTACCTGCGGGAGATCGGCCGGGTACGGCTGCTCTCGGCCGCAGACGAGGTCGAGCTTGCCCGCTCCGTCGAGGCCGGCCTGTTCGCCGAGGACCGCCTCGCACACGAGCCCGGGCTCGACGAGCGGCTGCGCGGGGAACTGAGGCAGATCGCCCTCCATGGCCGCGAGGCCAAGCGGCGGCTGATCGAGGCCAACCTCAGGCTCGTGGTCTCCGTCGCGAAACGGTACGTCGGCCGCGGCCTGCCGCTGCTCGATCTCATCCAGGAGGGCAACGTCGGGCTGATCCGCGCAGTGGAGAAGTTCGACTACGTCAAGGGTTACAAGTTCTCCACCTACGCCACGTGGTGGATCCGGCAGGCCATCTCACGAGCGCTGGCGGACCAGGGACGGACCATTCGGATGCCGGTGCACGTCGTGGAGACGGTGAACAAGGTGCTGCGCATCCAGCGGCAACTGGCGCAGCAGTTCGGCCGCGAGCCGTCGACCGACGAGTTGGCCAAGGAGCTTGGGCTTGAACCGTCGCGGATCGTCGACCTGCTGACGCTGGCCGCCGAGCCGGTCAGCCTGCACAGCCCGGTGGGCGAGGCGGCGGACAACGAGCTAGGCGACCTGATCGAGGACAGCGACTCCGCCCCGCCGTCGGAGTTCGTGGCTCAGGTCATGCTGAAGGATCACATCGACCACGTGTTGTCGTCGCTGGGGGAGCGGGAGCGGGCAGTGGTGCGGTTGCGCTACGGGCTCGACGACGGTGAGGCGCGCACGCTCGAGGAGGTCGGCCGGACCTTCGGGGTGACCCGGGAGCGGGTGCGCCAGATCGAGGCCCGCACGCTTGCCAAGCTGCGCCGCGGCCAGTACGCCTCGGCGCTGCGCGAGTATCTGCGCTGATCGTTCCGGTCGCGGCGCATAGGCTGGGGTCTCGTGGCCTCGCTGTTCCGGCGCGATTCTGAAGGGGTTCCGCGCGCAGCGCTCGACTTGGAGCGGGGCGAGCGGGTGCTGGCCTCCGGCCGGACCGTCTCCGGCGACCCCGTCGTCGCCACCGAGCGGCGGCTGTTCCTGCCCACGCCCGATGGGCTCAGGTCGATCTCGTGGGATGGCGTCGACCGGGCTAGGTGGAATGCGGAGGAGGAAGCGCTGGTCGTCATCGAGACTGCCGCCGGCAGTGGGCGTCCCCGCACGCACCGGGTGAGCCTCGAACGGAACGTCCGGTTGCTCGACGTCATTCGCGAGCAGGTCACGGCCAGCGTGGTGCTCTCACGTCACGTCCCCGTCGATGCTCGGCGCGGCGTCCGTGTCACGGCCCGGCGACGCCCTGGCGGCGATGGGCTGCGGTGGGTGGTCGCCGCTGACGCCGGTCTCGACATCGACCATCCGGAGATCCGCGCCCGGATCGAGGCCGCGGTCGACGCCGTGCGCGCCGAGGTCGAGTGAGGTCAGCGCGTCGCGGGTGCGAACCGGCGCAACCGTAGGCTGTTCGACACCACGAAGAACGAGCTGAACGCCATCGCCGCGCCAGCGATCATCGGGTTGAGCAGGCCGGCGGCCGCCAGCGGCAGGGCGGCGGCGTTGTACGCGAACGCCCAGAACAGGTTGCCCTTGATCGTTCCAAGCGTCCGCCGGGACAGCCGGATCGCGTCAGCGGCCACCCGCAGATCGCCCTGCACCAGGGTCAGGTCGCTGGCCTGGATGGCGACGTCGGTACCGGTCCCGATGGCCAGGCCCAGGTCGGC
>CAZMXH010000228.1:0-820 GCA_964570165.1 uncultured Actinomycetes bacterium | reverse complement strand
CCATCGCGACCGTCCTGCCCGCCGCCTGCAGCCGTTTCACCGCCTCTACCTTGTCGGCGGGAAGCACACCTGCGATCACGTGCTCGTCGTCGACGGGGATGCCGACCTCTCGGGCGACCGACCGTGCCACGGTCTCGTTGTCGCCACTCAGCAGGACGGGGTCGAGCCCGAGATCGCGGAAGCGCCGGATCGCCTCTGCACTCGTCGGCTTAACCGCGTCGGCGATCACGAGCGCGGCTCGGGCGGTGCCGTCCCAGCCGACGCCGACGACCGTGCGTCCCTCCCGCTCCGCGGCCTCCCGGGTGCGCTCGAGCGGGTCGGGGAGCATCATGCCACGGTCGGCGAGCATTGCCGGCCGGCCGACGACCACGGCGTGGCCGTCCACGGTTCCGGACACGCCTAACCCGTCCAGCTTCTCGAAACGATCGACCCGGGGGAGGTGGCCCACCCGTGCCTCGGCGGCCGTGGCGATCGCGCGGGCGATCGGGTGTTCAGAGGCGTCCTCGAGGGAGCCGGCCAGGCGCAGCACGGTGGTCTCGTCCGTTCCGTCAGCACCCACCACGTCCAGCAGCGTCATCTCGCCGGTGGTGATGGTGCCGGTCTTGTCGAGCACGACCGTGTCGACGCGGCGGGTCGACTCCAGCACCTCAGGCCCCCTGATCACGATGCCCAGTTGAGCGCCACGCCCGGTCCCGACCAGCAGCGCCATCGGCGTCGCCAGGCCCAGCGCGCAGGGGCAGGCGATGATCAGAACGGCAACGGCGGCACCGACCGCGATGCTCGTGCCGCCGCCGGTGGCCAGCCAGAAGGCGAGAGTCCC
>CAZMXH010000227.1:0-5950 GCA_964570165.1 uncultured Actinomycetes bacterium | reverse complement strand
GAGAGGCCCAGTCGCACCTGAACACCCCGGCCGGCAGGGGAGAGAAGCAGGTGGGGTTCGCATGACCGCCGCTACCAGCGCTCAGGCCGCCGGTATTGACGCGTCGACGCTGCTCGGGATGTACGAGCAGATGGCGGTGATCCGCCGCACCGAGAAGGCGGCTTACGACCTGTTCCTGTCCGGCAGCGTCAAGGGGACGACCCACCTCGCGGCGGGGCAGGAGGCGGTCGCCGTGGGTGCGAGCGCGGCGTTGCGCCCGGACGACTTCACGTTCGCCACGTACCGCGGCCACCACCACGCCATGGCCCGGGGGGCCAGCGCCGAGGAGTGCCTCGCCGAACTGATGAGCAAGGCGACCGGCGTCTGCCAGGCCAAGGGGGGGTCGATGCACCTCACCAAGGCGGAGGCCGGGATGCTCGGGTCCTACGCGATCGTGGGCTCGCACCTGCCGATGGCCGCCGGCGCCGCGTGGTCGGCCAAGCTGCGGGGGACCGACCAGGTCGCTGTGGCGTTCTTCGGCGACGGGGCGACGAACATCGGTGCGTTCCACGAGGCGCTGAACCTCGCCGCCGTCTGGAAGCTCCCGGCGATCTTCATCTGCGAGAACAACCTGTACATGGAGTACACCCCGATCGGGAAGGTGACCGCGGTCCCGAACCCCGCGGCCGACCGCGCGGGCAGCTACCAGCTTCCGGCGGAAGTGATCGACGGCAACGACGTGCTGGTGGTCTACGACGCCGTCCGCCGAGCCGCAGACCGTGCCAGGGCGGGTGAGGGCCCAACGATCATCGAGGCCCGGACGTACCGGCACTACGGCCACAGCCGCACCGACCCCGCGAAGTACCGTCCGGCAGCGGAGGTCGAGGAATGGCTCAAGCGCGACCCGCTGGACATCACGCGCCGCCAACTCGCCGACCTCGGAGTCGCCGCTGCCGACGTGGAGGCCGCCGACTCGCGTGCCGAGCAGGTTGTCGCGGACGCGATCGACGCGGCGAAGAACGCCCCGGAACCGGACCCCGCCGACGCACTCACCGACGTGTGGGCGGATGGAGGATCGACATGGCGGACGTGATCACCTACCGCGAGGCGGTCGCGGAGGGGATCGCGCGGGAGATGCGGCGCGACCCCACCGTGGTCTGCCTGGGCGAAGATATCGGCGAGGCGGAGGGCGTGTTCAAGACCACCGTGGGGCTGTTCAAGGAGTTCGGCCCCGACAGAGTCTGGGATACGCCGATCTCGGAGCAGGCGATCGTCGGCGCGGCCATGGGGGCGGCTATGACCGGCCTCCGCCCCGTCGCGGAGATCATGTTCTCGGACTTCCTTGCCTGTTGCTGGGACTACATCGCCAACGAGATTCCCAAGGTCCGGTACATGACCGGCGGCCAGGTCACCGTTCCGCTGGTCATCCGTACGGCGAACGGCGGCGGCCTCGGCTTCGGGGCGCAGCACTCGCAGGCCGTCGAGAACTGGGCGTTCGCCGTCCCCGGGCTGAAGATCGCCGCTCCGTCCACCCCGGCCGACCTGATCGGCCTGATGGCGGCGTCGATCCGCAGCGATGATCCCGTGCTGCTGTTCGAGCACAAGGGGTTGTTCGCCGCCAAGGGCGAGACCGCGCCGCCGGACCACGTGATCGAGCTAGGCCGGGCCAACACGGTCCGCGAAGGGTCCGACGTCACACTGGTGGCGCTCGCGTCCACCGTGCCCGTGGCGCTCAAGGCGGCCGAGCAACTCTCCGCCGAGGGTGTCTCGGCGGAGGTGCTGGACCTGCGGTGCCTCGTCCCCCTCGACGCTGCGGCCGTGCTGGCCTCGCTGGAGAAGACCTCCCGCCTGGTGATCGTCGAAGAGAACCCGTACCAGGGCGGCTGGGGCGCGACCGTGGCGTCGCTGGTCGCGGACGAGGGGTTCGAACTGCTCGACGCACCGGTACGTCGCGTCGCCGCCGAGAACGTGCCGCTCCCGTTCGCGGACGCGCTCGAGGACGTCGTCATCCCTACCGTCGACAAGGTGACCGCTGCGGTCAGGTCGCTGGCCGCCTACTGATTCCCCGCCCAGCCCATCCCACGAGGAGGTACGGATGAGCGACAAGAAGCTGATACGCGGTGCCCAGATCATCAGCATGGACCCGAACATCGGGGATCTCGAGAAAGGCGACGTTCTCATCGACGGCGACCGGATCGCCGCGGTCCAGCCGTCCGTGGACGCCGATGCCGAGGTCATCGACGGCAGCGGGCGCATCGTGATCCCGGGCTTCGTGGACACCCACCGGCACACCTGGGAGGCTGCGATTCGCAGCTGCGCTCCCAACGCCACCCTGGACGACTACTTCGTCGAGGTGCTCGACACCTTCGCACCGCTCTACCGGGCGGAGGACGTGTATAACAGCAACCTGGCGGGCGCCCTCGAGTGCCTCAACGCGGGCATCACAACGCTGGTCGACTGGTCGCACATCAACAACACCCCGGACCACCCGGACGCGGCGATCCGCGCGCTGCAGGAGGTCGGTATCCGCGCGCAGTACGCCTACGGGTCCGCGAACACCTCACTGGCCAAGTACTGGTTCAACAGCTCCGAGGTCATCCCGGCCGACGACGTCAAGCGGATCCGGGACACCTACTTCTCGAGTCCGGACGGCCTGCTGACGATGGCGCTGGCCACCCGCGGGCCAGGCTTCTGCCAGGACGAGGTCGTCAAGGCCGAATGGGCGCTCGCCCGCGAGCTGGGCATCCCGGTGACGTGCCATGTGAACATGGGGCGGTTGGCCGGTAGGTTCGCGATGGTCGAGCAACTCGACCGGCTGGGCCTGCTTGGTCCCGACAACACGTTCGTGCACGCCTGCTACTTCAGCGAGCACGAGTGGCAGCGGGTCTCCGAGACCGGGGGAACCATCTCGATCGCGGCTCAGGTCGAGCTTCAGATGGGCCACGGCTGGCCGCCGGTTGCCAAGAGCTACCAGTTCGGCTTGCGTCCCAGCCTGTCCATCGACGTCGTCACCACCGTTCCAGGCGACATGTTCACCCAGATGCGGGCTGCGTTCGGGGGCGAGCGCGCGCGGATCAACGCGAAGTGCTGGGAGGACAACGTCGCAGTCCCGGAGACCATGCCCACGGCGCGGCAGATGCTCGAGATGGCCACCATCAACGGTGCGCACGTGGCCGGCGTCGAGGACCGCACCGGCTCCCTGACACCGGGCAAGAAGGCCGATGTCGTGCTGATCGATGCTCGTGGCATCAACGTGGCTCCGGTCATCGACCCTGTCGCGGCCGTCGTGCTGTGCGCGGACGTGAGCAACGTCGAGACCGTGCTCGTCGACGGAGAGTACCGCAAGCGCGACTTCCGGCTCGTCGCCGACGCCGACGCGGCCAGGGAGAAGGTCGAGGCCTCGCGCGACTACCTCGTGGAGACGGCGGCCACCTCCAAGGCAGCGGAGGGCGCGGCGTGACGGGAGGACACCTGGTTCGCCGAGCATCGGAGGCGTCGTACGCGCCCCCCGGACGGCTTGCCCCGGACAGCTCCGGGCACTCCCGCTGGCCGGTGGTGGAGTCCGGCACGGGGGCGGTGCACACCGGGTTCGGGCTGTGCCGGCTGGAGCCTGGCGGGACCGTGCCCGCGCACGTGCACTCGTTCGAGGAGAGCGTTTACGTCCTCGACGGGGAGGTCGTGCTGCAGACTCCGGAGGCGGCCGTCCGGCTGGCTCCCGGTGACTACGGGATGGTGCCCGTCGGTGTGCCGCATACGTTCCGCAACGATGGGCAGCAGGTGGCGCGGTGGGCTGACATGCTTGCACCGCAACCGCGGCCGCAGTACGGGCTGGACACCTATCGGGTGCCCGACATCGAGCCGGTCGAGCCGGTGGCGGTGGACCCCCGCGATCCCCGCACCCGGTCGTTCGGCGCGATCAGGCCGGAGCATATGGACCCCACCAAGCAGTCGCAGGAGTTGCTCGCGGTGTCCGCGAGCATGCGCACGGCGCTGCTGGTGTACAGCGGGATCACCGTCAAGATGATGGTGGACTCTGACCTCGGCGCGGTGCTGTCGACGATGTTCATGGTGCAGTACGAGCCCGACGGCAAGGCAGGCGGCCACGACCATCCCTTCGAGGAGACGTACCTGATCCTGGAGGGGGACGTGGACGCGACGCTGGATGGTGAGAAGTACCGGCTCGAGCCAGGGGATGTCGCCTGGACAGGTGCGGGCTGCGTCCACGGGTTCGCGGCGACGGGGGCGCGAGTCCGCTGGCTGGAGACACAGGCACCGGCGCCGCCGGGCCGCCACTCGTACCGGTTCGTCAGGGACTGGGAGTACCTGGCGCAGACACTGTCTTAGCGATCATGTGCCGACCCGCCATGGCCTGACGCTGTCAGCGCTGTGGATGGGCACATGGCTAAGAAGAGAGGAGTGCAGATGAGCGACCGGAATGTGGTCGTGGTCGGCGGCACGTCGGGGATCGGACTGGAGCTGGCACGGCATCTCGTCAAGAACGGCGACTCCGTGGTGTTGACCGGTAGGGACGCGACCCGCGCGGCCGATGTGGCGAGCTCGCTCGGTGGTAACGCCCGCGGGCTCGGGCTGGATCTCGCCGAGCCGACCGCGCTTGCCGGGGCGCTGGCCGACATCGAGACTGTCAACGGGCTGGTGCTGTCCGCAGTGGAGCGCGACAGCAACAGCGTCAGGGACTACGACATGGCGAGGGCGCTGCGACTGGTGACGCTCAAGCTGATCGGCTACACCGAGGTGGTGCACACCCTGCTGCCGCGGATGCCCGCAACGTCCGACTCGTCGATAGTCGTGTTCGGCGGCCGGGCCAAGGACCGGCCCTACCCCGGCTCCACGACCGTGTCCACGGTGAACGGCGGGGTGGACGGTTTGGTCCGGACGATGGCGCTCGAGTTGGCCCCGATCCGGGTGAACGCGATCCATCCGGGCATCGTCGGCGACAGCCCGTTCTGGGCGGAGAAGCCGCTGGACGCCTACCGGGCACGGACCCCGTCCGGTGAGCTGCCGACCATGGCTGACATCGTCGATGCGACCGACTTCCTCCTCCGCAACCGCTCCATGACCGCCGCCAGCCTGTACGTGGACTGCGGCTGGGAGGTCAAATGACGGCTGCGCGGGTCGCCGTCATCGGAACCGGCCGGATGGGCGGGGCGATGGTGGGGCGGTTCCGCGGCGCGGAGTTCCCGGTCGTCGTCTACAACCGGACGCGGTCCAAGGCCGAGGCGGTCGCCACCGAACATGGCGCGACGGTGGCGGACACCGCGGCGGACGCGGTCTCGGGCGCCGATGTCGTGGTGGTCTCGCTGCCGGACGACGACGCGGCGTTCGCGGCCTACCGAGGAGACGACGGTCTGGTGGCGGGTCTAGGCCCTGGCACCGTCGTGGCCGATACGAGCACCATCGCACCGGCGACCGTGAGGGAGTTGGCACGCGATGTGGAAGCCGCCGGTGCGGCACTACTCGATTCCCCCGTCTCGGGCAGTGTCGCAACGGTGGAAGCCGGCGGGCTGACGGTGATGGCCGGCGGAGACGCCTCCGCGCTGGACAAGGCTCGTCCCGTGCTGGAGGCGATGGCCAAGCAGATCGTCCACATGGGGGCCCTGGGCACCGGCGCCACCATGAAGCTGGCCGTCAACGCCGTCGTGCACGCGATCGATGTCGCGCTGTCCGAGGCGTTGGTGCTAGCGGAGAAGGCTGGGGTGGACCGGGAGGCCGCGTATGACGTCATCGCCAGCGGCGCGGCTGGCGCGCCGTTCGTCCATTACAAACGTGCGGCGTTCCTCGACCCTGAGTCCACGCCCGTGGCATTTGCCCTCGACCTGGTCGCCAAGGACCTCGACCTGGCGGCAGCACTCGCCGAGGACGTCGGCGCGACGACCACGCAGCTAGCGACCAACCGGCGCGTCGTCGGCGATGCGGTCGCGGCCGGGTTCGGCGCCGCCGACATGAGCTCGGT
>CAZMXH010000226.1:0-5955 GCA_964570165.1 uncultured Actinomycetes bacterium | reverse complement strand
GGCGCACGCGCCTGGGGAAGTGCCGGCGCCCCCACTGAACGTGGTCAACCGGCGGCGGCGGCGTAGACGATCACGTTGTCGGCGTAGTGGCCTATCGACCGGTCGAACGTCCCGCCGCACGTGATGAGGGTGAGCCTGGGCCGGTCGGCGGCGGCCCAGATCCGATCGCCGGGCAGCTCGTCCTTGGGATGCTGCTCGACTTCCTCCACTACGAAGGTGGCCGTCGTGCCGTCCGTACGGTGGACGCGGATCTCGTCACCGATCTCGAGTTCGGCGAGGCGGTAGAAGACGTCGGGGCCATTGGTGGAGTCGTAGTGGGCAGCGATCACCGCAGGGCCCTTAGCGCCGGGCGGCGGCCCGCCTATGTACCAGCCAGCGAGCCCGAAGTCGGGGACCTCCATCGAGCCGTCGTCGTTCAGCCCAAGCCCGACGAGGTCCGCCCGCACGTCGATGGCCGGGATCTCCACGGTCGAAGGGGGCGCCGCAGCCGGCTCGTCGGAGTTCTCGACCGGCTTCCGGCTGCCGTTGGACGGGCTGTGGTCGGCAGCAGCAGGCTGCGAGTTCTCCTCAGCACTCTGGACGGCGCCGTCGCCCAACGACCGGCCGGCCGGGTCAGCGGCCAACCCGCAGGCCGTAAGGGCGACGAGACCGGCGCACGCGAGCGCCGCAGGCAGCGATGCGAGGCTGCGGCGCCGCGTGCGAGCCGTGAGTACTTGCGTCACTCGCAGGTCGGCTGGTTCACGACGTAACCCGCCGGCGGACCACGATCACGGCCGCGATCGCCACGGCGGTCAGCCCGGCGACCGCCACCAGCGCGACAGGACCGGACGAGCCCGCGGTGCCGCCGGCCCCAGTGTCGACGCGGTCGGGTTGCTCGATGGCGCCGCCGCCCTCGCTGATCTGCCCGCGGATCTCACCGGCCTCGTACTGCTCGGTGTGCACATTGACGTAGGTGTTTCCAGCGGCCATCTCGGCGACCAGGTCGTCGATGGTCCCGCCCTCGAGGTCTTCCATCAGGTCGTCGGCGGTGAACGTGCCGCTCGCGAGCTCTCCGTCGGTCGTGCCCTCGATGAGCTCCGGGGGCGGGCCGCCCTCGGGGTACAGCCACACGACCACCGGGCCGTTCTCATCCGGCCCTCCGACGTGGATGTGACCCATCAGGACGTTCTCCAGCCCGGACACGTTCAGGGTGTACGAGACCTCCGTTCCGTCGGCGCTCACCTCGAATGTCGCGTCCCCCGTGGCCATGGTCTCGACAGGCGGCGCGCCCTCCTCGGGCGGTACCTCGGCGTCGCCGGAGAGGCTCGCCGTGAACGTTTGCCCTGAGTCTGCCGCGATGGCCTGGCTGGTCAGGCCCAACGCGCCGGATGTGACCATGGCCGCGGCCAGAACGGTCACCAGTGATCTGCGGTGCATGCCTTCCTCCAACAGTTCGTCGTGGGCAGGCCTAGCGACCTGCGGCACACGCCGCTCACCGGCCACCAAGCCACGGCTCGCAATACGCTCAGGGCACGTGTCGAGGGCAAGGACGGTTCAGCCGACCGGCGAGGACCAGCGGAACCGCACGGATCGCCTACCCGGGACGTCTCAGGAAGGCGGCGGGCCACCGAGAAGGCGCTGCAGAATGAGGCATAACGTCGTGATCTCAGCGTCGGGTTCGAATTGCGGGTCGGTGGCCGCCTGCAGGTAGAGGGCTCCGACCAAGACGATGACCCAGGATGCGACGCGCTGCGGGCTCCAGCCCGGATCGATCTGCCCCGCGGCAGCGGCTCGGGCAACCAGCGCCTCGATGGTGGCGTACTCCGTGGCCTGATCGCGCTCAAGCCAGGCCGCGAGTTCGGGGTCGCGGCGCGCCTGGATCATCGCCTCCATGACGAGCGGAGGCCCCAGCGGCACGGTAGCCGGGCCGGCGAGCAGGTCGACGACGGCGAGCAGCCCCTGCCAGGGATCGTCCAGCGCCTGCGCTGCGGCCAGCGCTTCGGCTTTCTCGTTCTCGTCATGCGTGATCAAGGCGTAGAAGATCTCCCGCTTGCTCGAGAAGTAATGGAACACGTTGCCGGAGCTCATGCCGGCTGCCCTGCAGATCTCCGCCGTTGTGGTCCGGTCGAAGCCCTTCTCGGCGAACAGACCGGCCGCGGCGTCGATGATCTGCTGCCGCCTCGCTTCGTGCTTGGCCGGGTCGACCCTCCTCACCGATCCTCCTTCGCACGGTTGTCCAGCACAGTTCGGCCATCCCGGAAAACCATCGCCACGTTCCGGGTGGCCGTCACGTCCTGCAGCGGATCGCCATCGACCACCACGAGGTCGGCAACCCGGCCGGGCGCCACGGCCCCAAGACGGTCGGCCCCCAGTGCACGTGCCGCCTCGCTGGTGGCCGCCTGGAGCGCCTGCCGCGGGCTCAGCCCGCTGTCCACCAGAAGCTCGAGCTCGCGGTGGAGTGCGCTGCCGAAGCGGACGCCCCGGATCGGCGAGTCCGTGCCCGTGACGACGCGACCGCCGGCGGCATGAAACTCCCCGACTCGCTCGCGCAGCCTCCGATGCGTCTGCGGTGGCAGCGCGGTCTCGCTGACCGTCAAGGTGGGGGTAAGGGAGACACTGCGCTCTACGAGCGAATCCAGCGCCCCGCTGGGCCAGCCGTCGCCCACACCGCGCGGTTCCACGTGCTCGAGACCGTCGACTCCGGCGGCGAGCACCTCCTCGAGGTCGTCAGGCGTGCCCCAGTGTGCGGTGACCGGCAGGCCATGGGTGTGCGCCTCGTCCACGATCGCGGTGAGCACGGACGGATCGATCGGCTGCAGCCGATGCCTCGGCCGACCACGCTCCTGGACGACCTTGATGAGGTCGACCGGCTCGTCGCTCGCCGCGAGATCGCGCACAGCGGAGCGGGCCGCGGCCGGGCTCCCGGGAACGCGGACGGCTTCCGACTGCGCATCGATGCCGAATGTGGCGACCGGGTGCCCGTTCGAGGTCGTGAAGACCGGACCGGCCGCGAACACGCGAGGTCCTTCCAGCGAGCCGTCCGCGATCCGGCGGCGGAGGTCGGTGATCCAGGCACGCTCGTCGCCGACGCTGCGCACCGTGGTGACGCCATGGCGAAGCAGAGCCCGCCGTTGATCGGGAGCGAACCGCACCGCATCAGCGACGAGCTTCGGCATCGACAGCAGGCCGCGCCGGCCGCCGGTGTCGGGGAAACCGAGGTGTACATGCAGGTCGATGAGGCCCGGAAGCAGCGTGTAGCCGCGGAGATCGATGACGTCAGCGCTTGCGGTGATATCGACCTCGCGCGGCGCGCCGACTGCGATGATCGTGCCGTCCCGGATCAGCACAGTGGCCTGCCGCGGTTCGAGGTCGTCGCCGACGAGCACGGTCGCGCCGGTCAATGCCAGATATCCCTGCTGTGCTGGGCCGGCGCGGTACAAGGTCGCGAAGTAGTACGACAGCGCGGCAGCCGCTAGGGCAACCGCGCAGGCCAGCCCGCACAGCAACACGCGTCTCACCAGCCTCGCGGGGCGGGATCGTGGCATCGGCCGGTTGCCCTCCCAGAACTCGTCGATCAACAAATATAGACCGATTGCTCGGTTTATGTTTACACTCGAGCGCCTCGGTTTCGCGCCGCTGCGGCGGGCGCGGCCGCCGACGGCAGAGCACCTGGGAACCAGCGGTGAGAGGGTCGATAGTGGGCGACTCCCCGGAGTACGACGAGATCGTCGTGGCCGATGGCACCGCCGCCCTTACGGTGATCTGGCTCGGCTTCCCACTTCTCGGGGGCGCCGCGGGGTGGCTGGTGAAGCTTCTTGCTGCGTGGGTGGCCGGCTTGCCGTGGGCGCCGTTGCAGGGACCGTTCCGGCTGGTCGACCAGCTCTCGAACGCTGAGCCGACCTCCACCATCGTGGCCCTGGCCGTGGGGGCTGCGGCGGGTCTCGTCGTCGCCTACCTTGCCGCCGCCGACCTGTTGGTCGTGACGGTCGGGCCCGACACGGTGCGGCTGCGCCGCGGCGGCCGGGAACAGCAGGTCGAGCGGTCGTCGGTGCGCGCGGTCTTCGTCGACGGCAAGCAGTTGGTGATCCTCGGCACGTCCAGCGAGGAAATGGTCCGCGAGAGCTGTGACCTGCCCAGCGACCGGCTCGCGGACGCGTTCCGGCGCGGCGGCTACCCGTGGGCGGAGGCCGACCCCTTCGCCGCCGAGTTCCGGCGCTGGGTACCGGATGTGCCCGGTCTTCCGCCAGGTGCGGACGCGTTGCTGCGGGCTCGGGACCGTGCGTTACAGAAGGGGGACGACGACGACGTCACTGACCTGCGCCGGGAGCTGGCCAGGCTCGGTGTGGTGGTGCGGGAGGACAACAAGCGTCAGTACTGGCGCCTCGCTCAGTCTCAACCGCGGGATGGGATCTCCGGGTCCGCTGAGCCGTAGCGCTCCGTAGCCTCTCGACTCGCGTTGCCCACCAGCAGGTGGATCAGCGCACCGGGGTCGTCGTCCACCATCAGCATCGCTCGATGCTCGCTCTTGACAAAGCCCTCGGCGACCGCGTGGTCGAGGAAGCGAAGCCAGGGGCTGAAGTATCCAGCGACGTTGAGCACGCCGAAGGGCTTGCCGTGCAGGCCGAGCTGCGCCCAGGTCAGCATCTCGGCCAGTTCCTCGAGGGTGCCCATCCCACCGGGCAGTGCCACGAATCCGTCCGCGAGCTCGGCCATCACCCGCTTTCGCTCGTGCATGGAGTCCACGACCCGTAGTTCGGTCAGCCCGTTATGGGCGATCTCGCGCGCGATCAGCGCCTCGGGGATAACCCCGCGGACGGTGCCCCCGCTGCCGAGAGCAGCGTCGGCGAGGATCCCCATCAGCCCCACGCTGGCACCGCCGTAGACCAGTTCCAGGCCGTGCTCGGCGAGCACCTGGCCAAGGCGCTTGGCGGAGTCCGCATAATCCGGCCTTGTTCCGGCGCTGGAGCCGCAGAACACGCAGATTCGCTTTATCACTGGAAGCGTTCCCTCCTTCTCGTTGCGGCCAGGGCTGCGGGACATGACGAGCCTATGCGCGCCAGCGTCCGCTCCACGCCCGCGACACCTGGACTGGGCGGTGCCGCGCCCGCGCACCCAGCACTGTTCCCGCAGGTGGACCGCGTGCCTGGCATTCCGCGGGCCGGCGTGCTCCGATCCGGTTTCAAAACCGCGGTCGCCCGAGGGCACGGGCGATAGCATGGTTCGCTGACAACAGGCCGGAGCGACGCCGCACACGGAGGACGCGAACGTGACTCGGACGGGGGCGTAGTGAGCCGGTGGCTGCCGCCGGTGGCTGCACTGGTTGTCTGGCTGATCCTGGGCGGCGTGCTCGGCCCCTTTCCGGGCAATCTCTCAGAGGTCCAGCGCAACGATAGCGCTGCTTTCCTGCCCAGCGACGCGGAGTCGACCAGGGTTCAGGAGGTCCAGGAGGACTTCACCGACGAGGAGGTCATCCCGGCCGTCGTCGTCCTCGAGTACGAGGAGCCGCTGGCCGAGCGCGACCTTGCCGAGGCGGGGCAACTGGCCGACAGGTTCGCGGGCCTCGACCACGTCGTCGGCGAACCCGGCCAGCCCGTTCCGAGCGAGGATCGGCTGGCGATCCAGTTCGTGGTCCCACTGGACGGCTCCCAGGCGCTCGAGGCGAGGGACACGGTCGAGCGGATGCGCGAGATGCTCGCGGGCGCGGCGCCGAACACGCACGTCGCCGGCCCGGCCGGGTTCATCGCCGATCTCGGTGAAGCCTTCAGCGGTATCGACGGGCTGGTCCTCGGGGTGGCGCTCACCGTGGTACTGATCATCCTCCTGATCGTGTACCGGAGCCCGCTGCTGCCGCTGGTCGTGCTGCTTTCGGCCGTGCTGGCGCTGGTGCTCGCGTCGGCGGTCGTCTACTGGCTCGCCGACCGGGACTACGTCACGCTCAACGGCCAGAGCCAGGGGATCCTGTTCATCCTGGTCGTC
>CAZMXH010000225.1:0-5983 GCA_964570165.1 uncultured Actinomycetes bacterium | reverse complement strand
CACCGAGGCGTCGGCGAAGGCGGCCATCCAGGAGTACCTGGACGCCCTGTCGAACGGCGACGACGAGACCGTCGCCCGGCACACGTTGTGCGGGCTGTTCGACGCGGTCAAGGAACGACGCTCCGATCTGGCCCTGGCCGGCCTGTCCAGCGACGCGTTCCGCAAGCAGTACAGCCAGGCGCAGGTGGCGTCGATCGACAAGATGGTGAGGTCCTCACCGCATCAGGCGCAGGTGTTGTTCACGATGAGCGTCACGCCTGCCAGCACCGGCAGGCGAGGCGAACCGCGCCCGCAAGAGCAGCAGGCCGTCGCGCAGCTTCTGGCCTACGACAACGAGGTGCTGGTGTGCTCGTACCTGCCCCGCACCGGCCAGTACTGAGGGTTCAGGTCAGTTGAACGAGTCGCCGCAGGCGCAGGACCCGGTGGCGTTCGGGTTGTCGATCGTGAAGCCCTGCTTCTCGATGGTGTCGACGAAGTCGATCGTCGCGCCGGTCAGATACGGGGCGCTCATCCGGTCGACGACGACGCTGACACCGTCGAAGTCCTCCACCGCGTCACCGTCCAGCGATCGCTCGTCGAAGACCAGCTGGTAGCGCAGCCCCGAGCAGCCACCCGGCTGAACCGCGATGCGCAGCGCCAGGTCGTCGCGACCCTCCTGGTCGAGCAGGCTCTTGACCTTGGCGGCGGCCTCACCGGTGAGTACCACACCGTGGGCCCGGTCCTGCGTTGCCTGGTCCTGAACGGTCATCTCGCTCCTGCCTCGCCTGTAGCGTGCGGTCGTTCATGTCGAACACGGGTCACACGTACTGCATTCCGCTTGTCTTCCATGGTGACATACCCGGCCGCGATCACACGTGTCTCCGTGCCCTTGTCGCTCGGGACCAAGGTCCCACGTCCTGGCTACCGGCGGCGCCATGTCCGCGCCACGCGCTCGGCGGCCTTCGCCAGGCTCCCGGCCGGGTCCGCGAAGGCCCTGTCCCGACCGACCATCTCGATCAACGAGTACGCCGCCTCGATCCCGTTGGCCCGCAGTTCGCGAAGGCCGACCTCCACGTCTCCCGCCACGGCTACGCAGGGGCGCATCGCGCGACCAGCGACATCGGCCACGCCCGACACGACCTTGCCGCTCATCGACTGAGGGTCGAGCCTGCCCTCCCCGGTGACCACCAGGTCGGCGTCGGCCACGGCGGCGTCCAGCCCCACCGCGTCGGCCACCGTCCCGAAGCCGGGCTCCCGGTGCGCGCCCAGCAGGAGCAGTCCGTACCCGAGCCCGCCGGCTGCGCCCGCGCCCGGCTCGTCGGCCACGGACCGGCCGGCGAGATGGGCGAACACGCTAAGCGCGCCGTCGACCTCCACCAGCCGCTCCGCCGCGATGCCTTTCTGCGGCCCGAAAACGTTGGTCGCGCCGCGCAGCCCAAGAAGCGGGTTGTCCACGTCCGTCGCCGCGACGACGTTCACCCCGCGAAGCCTTGCCCGCGCCGGCTCAACGTCCACGCTTGCGAGCTCAGCCAAGCCCGCCGCGCCCGCCGTCAGCGCGCCGTCGGGCTGGCTCGTCGCGCCGAGCGCGGCCAGCATCCCCCCGCCGGCGTCGTTGGTCCCGCTGCCGCCGAGGCCGCCGACGAGGCGCGTGGCCCCGACATTGAGCGCGGCATCGAGGAGCTGCCCGACACCGTAGGTGGAGGCACCCTCCGCCGCGCCGGCGGCAGGTTCCCGACCGTCCCGCGGCAGCAGGTGGAGGCCGCATGCCTGCGCCGACTCGAGGTATGCCGTCCCGTCGACCAGCAGGACGGTCGCCGGGACGGACTCGCCCAGCGGGCCGCGGACCGTCACCCCGTGCAACGAACCGCCGAGCGAGGCATGCAGCACGTCGACGAAGCCCGGCCCGCCGTCGGCCATCGGGACGGTGTCCACCTCGTCGGACGGGGCGTGCCGGTGCCAGCCCTCCGCTATCGCGGCGGCGGCCTCTACCGCGGTGAGGGTCCCGGCGAACTTGTCAGGTGCCACGACGATGCGCATGAGGCAGAGTTTCTCGCATGCGGATCCGCCCGATGCGAGCCGACGACATCTCCGCCGCCGAGCGGCTCACGGGACGGGCGTTCGCAAGTTCGAGCCCGAGCGAAGCGCCCGAGCGGCTGGCGGAGCAGCGTGACCGGTGGACCATGCGGCTGAGCTACCTGCTCGAAGTGGACGGTGGCGGCTGCTGGGTCGCTGACGACCGCGGCACCGTCGTGGGCGCGGCCGCAGCCGCCCGGCGAGACCTGCTTTGGGTGCTGTCGACCTACGCCGTCGACCCGAGCTACCAGGGACGGAGCGCCGGCAAGGCACTGCTCGAGGCTGCAGTGGGATACGGCGCCGGGTGCCTGCGCGGCATGATCTGCAGCCTCTCCGACCCGCACGCGGCCCGCCGGTACCGCCTTGCCGGCTTCACCCTCTACCCGACGATGCGGCTCACCGGTGTCGTCGAGCGCAACGCGCTGCCCATCGTCGACGGAGTCCGGGAAGGGACGGACGGCGACCTGCCGCTGGTCGACTCGGTCGACCGTCAGGTGCGCGGGGCCACCCACCGCCCCGACCACCGGATCCTGCGGACGTACGGCCCGCTGCTGGTGTGCGACATGCTGACCGGCAGCGGTTACGCCTACCTGGACCAGACCGGCGTGACTCTGCTCGCAGCGACGCGGCGCGCGATCGCCCAGCGACTGCTGTGGGCAGCGCTCGCGCGCAGCACGCCGGGAACGGAGGTGGTCGTGCGAGGGCTCACCGCCGACCAGGAGTGGGCGCTCGACGTCGGGCTCGCCGCGGGCCTGCAGCTCGGCCAGGACGGCTACCTGGCGCTTCGGCACATGCGGCCTCCGGCGCCGTACATACCGTCCGTGCCTTTCGGCTAGCGTCCGGTGTCAGTAGCCGAGGCCGCGGCCGTCATCGCTCGCGGCGCGCTGGACGTCCCTCAGCGCCGAGTCGATCTCCACCGCCATGCCGGCGTCCAGCCGGGTGTCATGGGCCAGGGATCGCAGCGCCTGCTCCGCCACGCCGAGCGCGTGTTCTAGCCGGTGGCTGCGCTCGAGCAGCATGTCCGACCGCCGCTGCGCCTCTTCCGCGCGTCGCTGCGCGCCTGCGACGAGCACAAGGGCACCCACGACTACCGCCAGAAGCACCAAGACGAGCACGGCAGTCATACGGGAAGTGTGCCACCCGGGTCGCGGATGGCCATATGGGACGATAGGAAGCACCGGATCTGCGACAGTGAGGACTGACTGTGACCGTCACCCAGCCGACTAGCGCTGCGTCGCTGCCGCTGCTTCTGCTTGGCCGCGCCGCCGATCCGAACAGTGAACGAGGCGTCGAGTGCCCCGGCGACCTGCCGCCTGCCAGCGATCCCGGCCTGGTCGACCGGGCCCGGAGGGCTCGCGAGGCGCTCGGCGAGCGGGCCTTCGTCCTCGGGCACCACTACCAGCGGAACGAGGTCATCCAGTTCGCCGACGTGACGGGCGACTCGTTCAAGCTCGCCCGAGACGCCGCCGATCGCCCGGACGCCGAGTACATCGTGTTCTGCGGCGTGCACTTCCTGGCCGAGTCCGCCGACGTCCTCACGTCCGACGAGCAGCAGGTCGTGCTGCCCGATCTGGCAGCCGGGTGCTCGATGGCGGACATGGCCCGGCTGATCCAGGTGGACGACGCCTGGTCCCGGCTGACCGACGCCGGAGTCGCCGACCGCACGGTCCCGATCACCTACATGAACTCCTCGGCCGACATCAAGGCCTTCTGCGGGCGGCATGGCGGTGCCGTGTGCACGTCCAGCAATGCCCAGCGGTCGCTGGAGTGGGCGCTCGAGCGTGGCGAGAAGGTGCTGTTCCTCCCCGACCAGCACCTTGGCCGCAACACCGCCGTGCTCGAGTTGGGGCTGTCCCTGGACGACTGCGTCGTCATTGACCCTCACAAGCCGGACTTCGGCGTGACAGACGAGCAGTTGCGGGCCGCCACCATGCTGCTGTGGCGGGGACACTGCTCGGTGCACGGCCGGTTCACCGTCGAGTCCGTCGCCGACGTCCGCGAGCGAATCCCTGGCGTGAACGTCCTCGTCCACCCCGAGTGCACCTACGACGTGGTGACCCGGGCCGACTACATCGGCTCGACCGAGTACATCATCAAGACCATCGCCGCGGCACCGGCCGGGTCCGCATGGGCGGTCGGCACCGAGCTCAACCTGGTGCAGCGACTGGGCCAGCAGCACCCCGACAAGACCGTGGTGTTCCTGGACAAGACGGTGTGCTTCTGCTCCACAATGAACCGCATCGACCTGCCGCACTTCGTGTGGGCGCTGGAGAGCCTTGTCGAGGGCCGGGTGGTGAACCGGATCCAGGTCGACGCCGAAACCGCCCACTGGGCGCGCGTCGCGCTCGACCGGATGCTCGCCCTGCCGGCGGCTTGACCGACCGTTTCCCCCTTACCGACGGCTTAGCGGCCTGGGGCGGCCGCAAATAGCTTCCTCATTGCTGCCAGGCCGCAAATAGCTTCCTCATTGCTGCCAGGCCGCAAATAGCTTCCTTATTGCTGCCAGGCCGCAAATAGCTTCCTTATTGCTGCCAGCATCACAATGAGGAAGCTATTTGCAAGCGCCCGCTATCGTCAGGAAGAGGGGGTAGGGCCTGAGGCGGCGGACGCTGCAACCGCGGCCGCGATCTCGGCAACCACAACCTCTGGCTCCTCGCGAATGCGACGCGGTGACAGCGGCATTACGCGCCAGCCCAGACTCGCATACCGGGCGCGTCGCCGCTCCGTCAACTCCGGGGCCTCGCCCACTTGATGCCATTCCATGGACTCGACCTCCAGGACAAGACGTGCCGCGCGGATGTAGGCGTCCGGCACGAGATCCTCCGCATCGGGCAGCGGCTGGTTCCAGCAGACCTCCGGGAACCCGCCTACCGCCTCCATCGCCTCGCGCAACTCGCATTCGGGTGCCGAGCGGCATCCGGCCAGGACCTCGTTCAGCACCTGCCGCGCGTGCCACAGACCGCGCTTGTCGATCCTGCCGTACTCTCCTATCAGGCGATCAACGGTGGTCAGCCGGCGTTGCACGACTTCGCACAGGGTGGCCCGGACGTCTCGCAGGCTCCGCACACGCCGTGTGGCATCCAACGCGGCCCGCTCGGGCGCTGCGCAGGCGATGCCATGCACCGTGCGTGACGCGGGCATCGATCCCACCCGGCTGATCTTTGCGATCTCGATCTTTGCGCGCTTCACATGCTGTGGGATTAGGAGTTCTGGCAGCCTAGCGTCCGGCGCGTACTGCATGCCGTAGCCGCGGCAGGCGTGGGCTCCGGTGAGAATCGCCGTCTCGCCCGCGTACAGCAGCGCCGCCCGAATGTAATGGCGTTCGTGAAGCTCACCGTTGAATGTCGCATAGACGCCCCACACGATGCGCCGCCAACCGTGCTCGATCTCGAGCACATGCCGAATGGCGGCATCGGTCAGCCCGCTGGCCAGAACCTGTGGGCGGGTGACGATGCCGTCCTGCGCGGCGGCCTGCTCACGAAGGGAACGTGGGATCTTCATGTCCTATGAGCATGGCGGATCTCGCGCTAACCGCGTGCGGGCCCTGTGGATAACCGTCCGAAACGGCCGCCGCCGGCGGCCAAGGCCGCACAAATAGCTTCCTTGTTGCTGCCAGCACAGCAACAAGGAAGCTATTTGCAGAAAGGGCAGAAAGGGCGTTCAACGGACGGGGTAACCGGCGGCCGCTAGCCGCTCCTTGACGTCGGACACCCGGAGCATCCCGAAGTGGAAGACGCTCGCGGCCAGGACCGCGTCGGCGCCAGCCTCGACCGCGGGCGCGAAGTGGCCGGCATCCCCCGCTCCCCCGCTGGCGATCAGCGGCACCCCCACCGCGGCGCGCACGGCGGACAGCATCTCCAGGTCGTAGCCGTCCTTCGTGCCGTCCGCGTCGATCGAGTTCAGCAGGATCTCGCCGGCGCCGCGGTCGGCG
>CAZMXH010000224.1:3784-5987 GCA_964570165.1 uncultured Actinomycetes bacterium | reverse complement strand
TCCGAGGCGCGCGTCCTGCTGCTCAGCCGGCCGGGCTGCCACCTGTGCGAGGAGGCCACCGAGGTGGTTGCACGGGTATGCGCCGAGCTTGGCGTGCCGTGGGAGGAGCGCAGCATCGCAGGCGACGCGGACCTCGAGCAGCGGTACGGCGACCACGTACCCGTCACCTTCGTCGACGGCCGCCAGCACGGCCTGTGGTACGTGGACGAGCGCCGGTTGCGAGCGGCGCTAACCCGGCGGAGATGGTGGTGGAGGCGGCGATCCAACCGCCCGTGATTCCGCTGCCAGCGTCGGTTACGGCGACAGGCGAAGCAGTCACCATCGACACGTCCGCCGGCATCGCCACGCCGGGCGGCGAGTCACGGGCCGTCCGGCTGGGTGAGCGGCTGGGGAGCTTGCTCAGCATGAGCCGAGCAACGTCCGCCCACGGGGCTATCGCGCTGCTGCTCGACGGCGGAGCGGATCTCGGCGACGAGGGGTACGACCTGGAGGTGGCGGCCGGGCGCGTGACCATACGCGCGCACCGGCCCGCAGGGCTGTTCTACGGGACGCAGACGCTGCGTCAGCTGCTTCCCGCCGAGCCCGGCGGACATGGGCGCCGTCCCGGCGCCTGGCGGCTACCGGGCCTGCGAGTCCGAGACGTCCCGCGCTTCCGCTGGCGCGGCTTGATGCTGGACGTCGCCCGCCACTTCCTTGCTGCGGACGACGTTCGCCGCCTGGTGGAGCTAGCGGCGTCCTACAAGCTCAACGTGCTTCACCTGCACCTGACCGACGACCAGGGCTGGCGGATCGCGATCGACAGCTGGCCGAAGCTGGCCACCGTGGGCGGGAGCACCCAGGTGGGCGGCGGTCCCGGCGGCTACTACACCAAGGCGGAGTACACCGCAATCGTGGAGCACGCCGCAGCGTGCCACGTGACGGTCGTCCCGGAGATCGACGTACCGGGCCATACCAACGCTGCGCTCGCCTCGTACCCCGAGCTGAACTGCGACGGAACCATTGTCGAGCCGTACACCGGCACCGAGGTCGGCTTCAGCACGTTGTGCCTGGACCGGCCGATCACAGACCGCTTCCTCCAGGACGTGTTCGGCGAGGTCGCGGACCTCACCCCGGGTCCGTTTCTCCACTTCGGAGGAGACGAGGCGCTGACCGTCCCGGCTGCGGAGTACACCCGGTTCGTCGAGCAGGTGCAACGAATCGTCCTCGGCACCGGCAAGCAGCCCGTGGGCTGGCAGGAGATCGGGGCGGCGCGGCCCGCACCCGGTGCGGTGGTCCAGTACTGGAAGGTGAGCTCCGGGCCGGCCGACGTGGTGGCGGCGGTGCGCCGCGCAGCCAAGGCGGTGCTCTCGCCCGCCGACCGCACGTACCAGGACATGAGGTACGACGCGCGGACGCCGCTAGGAGCCGACTGGGCGGGCTGCGTCGACGTGCGCGACTCCTACGGATGGGACCCCGGCACGCTCGTCGAAGGGATCGCTGAGCCCGACGTGCTCGGCGTGGAGGCGGCGCTGTGGACCGAGACCATCGCGTCGCGCCGGGAGGCCGAGACCATGCTGCTGCCCCGGCTGCCGGCGGTGGCCGAGGTCGCCTGGTCGCCGCCCGAGCTGCGGGACTGGGAGTCCTTCCGCCGCCGGCTGGCCCGGCACCGCGCCCACTGGGACGCCATCGGCGTGGCCTACCACCGGTCGCCGCAGGTTCCGTGGGAGTGACGCCGCCTCCTGCGGCGGGCGGCGGTGCAGGAGGCGGCATATTGTACATGCAGCGCCGTGACTTTGTGCATGCGTTCACAAGTCACCTAGGCTGGGTTGGTACACCGTTACCGGTCCGCCGGGACCGGTCGACCCGGGAGCACCGTGACCCGAACGCGCCGCACGCAGACCGCCGTACCGACCATGGGCAACGGCCCGGCCGGCAGTGTCCGCGGTGTGCCCGAGGCCACCGTCGCGCGGCTGCCGCTGTACCTGCGCGCGCTCACGAGCCTGGCCGAACGCGGGATCTCCACAGTCTCTTCCGATCAGCTTGCCGAAGCGGCGGGTGTGACCTCGGCCAAGCTTCGCAAGGACCTGTCGTACCTCGGCTCGTACGGCACCCGCGGGGTGGGCTACGGCGTGGACTTCCTGCGCCACCAGATCTCCCGGGAGATCGGGCTCACCCAGGACTGGGCGGTCGTGATCGTCGGGATCGGCAACCTCGGTCACGCTCT
>CAZMXH010000224.1:0-3774 GCA_964570165.1 uncultured Actinomycetes bacterium | reverse complement strand
TCCCGCGGGTTCCGGATCGCGGCCCTCGTCGACGCCGACCCCGCCAGGGTCGGTGAGAAGGTCGCCGGGCTGACGGTTCAACCGTCCGAGTCTCTCGAGGACCTGATCAGGGAACACGACATCGCGATCGGCGTCATCACCACGCCCGCCAGGGCCGCCCAGGGGGTGTGCGACCGCCTCGTCAGCGCTGGCATCACGAGCGTGCTGAACTTCGCGCCGACGGTTCTCCAGGTGCCGCCGGAGGTGAACGTGCGCAAGGTGGACCTGTCGATCGAACTGCAGATCCTCGCCTACCACGAGCAGCGGAAGAACGGAACGGTGCTGGCCCTCACGCCGGAGCAGGCCGCGACACTTGCGGAGGCGGTGCGCGGATGAGCGTGCTCGTCGTCGGCCTGTCGCACCGCACCGCGGCCCTCGAGGCGCTGGAGCACGCCGCCCTCGACCAGGAGGCCGTCACCAAGCTGCTGGACGAGATCCCGACCTCCGACCACCTGTCGGAGGCGGTCGCGGTCGCGACGTGCAACCGCGTGGAGCTCTACGCCGACGCCGCCACCTTCCACGGCGGCGTCGACGACGCGATCGCGCTGCTCGCCCGCCATGCGGGCGTGGACCTCGGCGACCTGGTGCAGGACCTGTACGTCTACTACGACGAGCGGGCCGTCGAGCACCTGTTCAAGGTGGCTGCCGGGCTCGACTCCATGGTCGTAGGGGAGAGCCAGATCCTCGGCCAGGTGCGGGACGCGTTCCGGCTCGCGCAGACGTCGGGAACCACCGGCCGGGTGCTCTCTGAGGCCTTCCAGGCGGCGTTGCGGGTCGGCAAGCGGGTGCGGGCCGAGACCGGAATCGACGCGGCCGGCCGGTCGCTCGTCTCAGTCGGGCTGGACGCCCTCGCGCCGGACGGGGTGGCCGGCCGCACAGCGGTAGTAGTCGGCGCCGGGTCGATGGCAGCCCTCGCCGCGAGCACGCTGGCGCGCAGCGGCGCGCAGGTCGTGGTGGCGAACCGGACGCACGACGGCGCCGCCAGGCTGGCCGAGTCGGTCGGGGGGACGGCGGTCCCGATGGGCGAGGTCCCTGCCGTTCTTCCCGCAGCCGACCTGCTGGTGACCTGTACCGGCGCGGCGGGCCTCGTGATCGAGGCCGAGCACGTGGAGCGGGCGCGGCCGCTGGACGTGCTGGACCTCGCGTTGCCGCGCGATGTGGATCCGAGCGTCCGCGACATGGCAGGTGTCCGGCTGGTCGACCTCGCGGCCCTGGCGTCCAGTGACGCCGCACCGGGGGCGGAGGATGTCGACGCCGCGCGCGAGATCGTGGCGGAGGAGTTGGCCGGTTTCGCGGCGGCCCGGCGGCATGCGCAGGTGGCGCCCACCGTGGTAGCACTGCGGTCGATGGCCGACGACGTTGTTGACGCCGAGCTGAAGCGGATGCACGGGCGGCTGCCAGACCTGGACGAGCGTGCCCGCTCCGAGGTCGCGGCGACCGTTCGGCGGGTGGTGGACAAGCTGCTGCACGAGCCTACGGTCCGGGTGAAGGAACTCGCCGCGGCGCCGGGTGGTGTCACCTACGAGGCGGCGCTGCGGGAGCTGTTCGCCCTTGACCCCAGGACCGTCGAAGCGGTGACCTTCCCCTCCGATAGGCCGGAGGGAGGCGCAGCATGACGCCCCTGAAGCTCGGGACCCGGGGCAGCGCCTTGGCCATGGCCCAGGCGCGCTCGGTCGCGACTGCCCTGACCGAGCACAGCGGCCGCGAGGTCGAGCTCGTCGAGGTCACCACGCAGGGGGACCTCTCCGCCGCGCCGCTCGCGCGGATCGGCGGGGCCGGGGTGTTCGTGAGCGCCCTGCGCGACGCGCTGCTCGACGGCAAGGTCGACATCGCTGTGCACTCGCTGAAGGATCTTCCCACCGCTCCGGCTGAGGGGCTCGTCGTGGCCGCCGTCCCCGCCAGGGAGGATGCGCGCGACGCCGTGTGCGCGCGGGACGGCCTCACCCTGGAAGAGTTGCCCGCCGGCTCGGTCGTCGGCACCGGCGCACCGCGGCGGGTTGCCCAGCTCAACGCGCTGGGGCTGGGGCTGCGCGTCGTGGACCTGCGCGGAAACGTGGACACCCGGCTCCGGAAGGTTACCGCCGGCTCGTTCGACGCTGTGGTGCTGGCCCGCGCAGGCCTCGCCCGGCTGGGTCGGCTGGATGCCGTCACGCAGACGTTGGACCCTGCCCGCGTACTTCCCGCGCCTGGCCAGGGCGCGCTCGCGGTGGAGTGCCGGGCCGAGGACGCGGAGCTCGTGGCCGTCGTCGGGGCGCTGGACGATCCGCCCACCCGGGCGGCCGTCACCGCGGAACGCTCGCTCCTCGCCGCGCTGGAGGCCGGCTGTACCGCCCCCGTCGGGGGGTACGCCGAAGCGGCGGAAGGAGACGACGGCCTCGAGTTGTACCTCCGTGCCGCTGTGGTCTCCCTCGACGGCACGGTAAGCATTCGCAAGTCCGCCACCGGCCCGCTGGACGGCGCTGAGCGGCTCGGCCGCGACCTCGCGGCAGGGCTGCTGGCCGCCGGGGCCGGGGCAGTTGTCGACGCCCATCACGGGGCGCCGAAGGAGGAGAACGCCACGTGACCACTCCGAAGCGCACTGCCACGGGCAGCGTCGTTTTCGTCGGCGCCGGCCCCGGTGACCCTGGCCTGCTCACCATGCGTGCCGTCGAAGCGCTACGCGAAGCCGACGTCGTGGTCCTGGAGTGCGAGGCGCAACGCGTGCTGCTGTGCCACGCACCGGACGACGTCGAGGTGCTGGACGGGGGGTACGACGACGACGGGTATCCGCTGACCGCGGCGATGAGCGGGCGTAAGACCGTCGCGGCCGCCAAGGGCGGACGGCGGGTGGTCCGGCTGCTCGCGGGCGACCCGTTCACGCACGCGAACGGTGCGGACGAAGCGCTGACCTGCGCAAAGGCGGGCGTGCCGTTCGAGGTCGTGCCGGGGGTGGCCGACGTGACGGCCATTCCCGGCCACGCGGGCATCCCGCTGCTGACGAGCCGCAAGCGCAGTGTGTCGATCATTGACGTGAGCGGAAAGGTGGACTGGCGCCGGCAGTCCACGGACACGCTCGTGCTGACCCGGGTGAACGGCAACCTCGCCGACGTGGCGTCGGGGCTGGTCGAGTCGGGCCGGCCGGGCGACACCCCAGCGGCGGCGATCGCCTCCGGCAGCACGGTCGAGCAGCGGACGGTCGTGTCGACGCTGGACAAGGTTGCCAGTGACGTCGCGGCAGCAAAGATCGACCCGTCCGTCCTTGTCGTCGGCGAGGTCGTGAGCAGCCGAGAGCAGCTGTCGTGGTTCGAGACCAAGCCGTTGTTCGGCTGGCGGGTCCTCGTGCCGCGCACCAAGGAGCAGGCTGGCTCGCTGTCCGCGGCGCTGCGCCGGGCCGGCAGCCTCCCGGAGGAGGTGCCGACGATCTCGGTCGAGCCACCCCGCAACCCGCAGCAGATCGACAAGGCGGTCCGCGGCATGGTGGAGGGCCGGTACGAGTGGATCGCCTTCACGTCGTACAACGCGCTGCGCGCGGTGAAGGAGAAGCTGGTCGACTACGGCCTGGACGCTCGTGCGCTGTCCGGGTTGAAGGTCGCTGCCGTCGGCGGAAAGACGGCCGACGCGCTGCGAGACTGGGGCATCGAGCCGGATCTGGTGCCGTCCGGCGAGCAGTCCGCGCGCGGCCTGCTGGCGGACTGGCCGCCGTACGACGAGGTGCTGGATCCGATCAACCGGGTGTTCTTGCCCCGCGCCGACATC
>CAZMXH010000223.1:0-5990 GCA_964570165.1 uncultured Actinomycetes bacterium | reverse complement strand
GCCTGGTAAGCGACCCAACCGGGTCGTTAACGTGATCAACGGGAACAGCGGCGGCGCGGTCAACCGACGTAGTTCTCGGACAGCGCCTTGGCGTAGGCCGGCGACTCTACGACGTTGCGCAGTTGGGCCAGCTGCAGCCGGTAGCGGAACGGGCCGTCGCCGGGGAAGCGGTGCAACATCTGGGTCATCCACCAGGAGAAGTGCTGCACCCGCCACACGCGGTGCAAAGCGTCGGCGGTGTAGCTGTCGAGCAGCGACTCGTCGCCGTACGTGTACCACGCGTCCAGCGCCCGGGACAGCAGCCGGACGTCGTTGACGGCGAGGTTCAGCCCCTTCGCACCGGTGGCCGGGACGATGTGGGCGGCGTCACCCGCGAGGAACAGCCGCCCGTACCGCATCGGCTCGGTCACGAAGCTCCGCAGCGGCGTGATGCCGGACTCGAGGATCGGCCCCTCGGTCGGGCGCCAGTCCGAGTCGGCCAGCCGGAACCGAGTCGCAAGCTCCTCCCAGATCCGCTCGGCGGGCCACTTGTCGAGGTCCTCCCCGACGTCCACCTGCAGGTAGAGGCGCGAGATCTGCGGCGAGCGCATGCTGTACAGCGCGAACCCGTTCTCGTGCAGGCAGTAGATCAGCTCCTCGGTGGCCGGCGGAGCCTCAGCCAGGATGCCGAGCCACGCGGCCGGGTACTCGTGCTCGTACGTGCGCAGCACGCCGGCCGGTGCGCTGCCGCGGCTCACACCGTGGAAGCCATCGCAGCCGGCGACGAAGTCGCATACCAGTTCCTCGTCCCGGCCTTCGTGCCGGAAGTACACGGTGGGCCGGTCGCCGCGGAGGCCGTCCAGCCGGACGTCTGACACCTCGAACCGGATGTCGCCGCCGTCGGCGAGCCGCCGCGCGGCGAGGTCCTTGACCACTTCCTGCTGGCCGTACACCGTGATCGACCGCCCGGTCAGGTCGGCCATCGGCACCCGGTGGCCGACGCCTTCGAAGCGCAGTTCGATGCCCTCGTGGGGCAGGCTCAGCCGGTCCAGCCGCTCGGCGACGTCGGCCTCGCGGAGCGTGTCGACCGTGCCCTGCTCGAGAACTCCGGCCCGTACCCGGCGCTCGATGTAGTCCCGGCTGCGCAGTTCCAGGACCACCGACGAGATCCCGTACAGGTGCAGCAGATGGGAAAGCAGCAGCCCGGCGGGACCCGCTCCGATGATTCCTACCTGGGTGCGCATAGTCACGGCGATGCCATCATCGCACCGCCGTCACCGAGCGCGGCGACGCTGAGCCGATCCGGCCGAGCTGCCGCGGCGCCGATCGCGGTGGCCAGCCCGAGGCCTCCCCGAGGCACTGCCGCATCCCCACGTCGCGGTACCACGCGGCGATCGCGTGCGCGACGCGCAGCTGCGAGCCCGTCACGTAGTGATCAGCCTCCCTCCACAACCGCGTCGCGCCAGGTCAGGTTCCACAATTCACTGTCGTCGATGATCTCGTCGTACGCCAGCGTCCCCTGGTCCAGGTAGAACTCCTGAATGGTCCGGACGTTATCGAAGTTCACCGACAGGTCGACCGGCAGGCGGTGCGAGCGCGTGCCGCGCAGTGTGTCGGGCTCCAGGCCGGACCATTCCGAGATGATCTCGAGCACCTCGTCGTCCTCCCAGCCGCGCTCGTCGAGCAACTGTGCGGTGCTGTGGTGCGCCCGCATGTAGGCCTCGGCCAGGTCGGGGTTGGACGCCGACCAGTCGGAGTTGTAGATGACGACAGTGAACGGGAACGGCTCCTCGTCCGGCGTCTCCCACGGCCGGAACGCTGCGCCGTCCGCTTCCGCTGCGGTCGGGAACGGCTCGGAGACGATCCCGCCGACCACGCTGCCCTCCGCGAACGCCGGCACCATGTCCGGGAACGGCAGGTACTCGACGTTGACGTCGTCGAACGTCAAGCCTCCGCGCTCCAGGGCGACGTCGAGCAGGAACTCCGTGACCACGCCGGGAGCGTTCACGGTGAACGTCTCCCCGGCGTACGGGGTAAGGTCTTCGGCGGCCTCCGCCGCCTCCTCCTGGCTGCTGACGATCGCCGAACCGAGCATGAAGTAGTCCTCGACGTAGCCGTTGTGCTGCGGCGCGACCATCTCGAACGGCAGGCCCTCGTCGAACGAGTTGTAGGCGCCCGAGCCGATGCCCGCCGCTCCAACATCTAGATCGCCGGTCACGACGCCGGTGAGGATCTCCGCCCCGTTGGGATAGTCGATCATCTCAACCTGAAAGCCCTCCTCCTCGGCGAACAGGGAGGCGGTGATCATTAGCGGGGCGAACGAGCCGGTGCCGATGTAGCCGACGCGGATCACCGGTAGTTCGGCGGGCTCGGCCTCCTCGTCGCCCTCCTCCGCCTCCGTGTCCGAGTCGGCCTCCTGCTCGGCGCCCGCCTCGGCCTCGGGCTCGTCGTCGCCGCCGCATCCCGCGAGTAGCAACGCGGCCACCGCCAGCGGGACCAGCCCCCGTGGGTAGGTCGAAGTCGTCATTGCCAGTTACCTCCCTGTCGTCTTGCCGACGTCGTTGGTCATCTGGTCACGCTCCTGCGGCCCTGCCGACCGACACCGTCTCTGGCGGCCGCCAGGGCAGGGCTAGCCGCTCGAGCCCGCGGAACGTCAGGTTGATCGCGTGGCCGAGCAGCCCGGCGACCACAAGGCCGGCGTACATCCGGTCCACCTGGAGCTGCTGCCATGCCAGGTTGATCAGGTGACCGACGCCCGAGCGGGCGGCGACGAACTCGACGACGATCACGGTGATCAGGCACGTCGCCATGCCCAGTCGGAGCCCCGTGAGCAGTCCCGGCATGATCCCTGGGAGCAGCACCCGGAGCAGGAACCGGTGACCGCGCGCGCCGAAGTTGCGGCCGGCCTCGACCAGCGTGGTATCCAGGTCGCGCACGCTCGCCGCGACGCTCAAGGTGATCTGGAAGAACGCGGTGGCGAAGGCGGTCGCGATGAAGGCCGCCTCACCGAGCCCGACCAGAATGATCAGCAGGGGCAGCAGGGCGATCTTGGGCGTGGGGTAGAGCGTGTCCACGAGCGGCCTGATGAACAGCGCCACGACCCGCCACCAGCCCGACGCGACGCCTAGCGCGACGCCGCCAGCGGCCGCGATGGCGAAGGCCACCAGCAACCTCCGGACGGTGGCCCCGACCTCCTCGGCGAGCAGACCGTCGCCGCCGAGCTGCCAGATCGTGGCCACGATGTCGGTCAGCGGGATGAAGTATCGCGGGTCCAGCAGCTCCGTCCGGGTCGCCACCTCCCAGAGCACGGCCAGCGCAAGCGGCACACCGAAGGCGGCAAGCCGGTCGCGAAACCAGGCCGGGGTCACCGTGCCTCCTCCGCGGGCGCGCTCCGCCACGGCAGCAGCCGGTTCGCCAGTGCGTCGAAGCCGACGGACGTGAGCAGCCCGAGGGCCGCTATCGCCACCAGGGCGACGTACATGTCCGTGACGCGCAGGATCTGCCAGTTCGCCCAGAGGAACCGGCCGAGGCCGTCGCTGGCCGCCACCATCTCGATCGCGATCAGCGTGATGAGCGAGAAGCCCAGCGCAACCCGGAAGCCGGCAATGATCGAGGACAGTGCGCCTGGGACGAGCACCCGGGAGAAGAACCGCCAGCCCGTCGCTCCGTAGTTGTGACCCGCCTCGAGGTACTCCGACGGAATCGAGCGCACACCGGCAATCGTGTAGACGGTCATGACGATGAACGGGGTGATCATCGCCGTCAGAATCACCACGGTCTCCCCCCGGCCAAGAACAAAGCTCAGGAACGGGAGGAACAGGATGGCCGGAATCGGGTAGAAGAACGCGAGCACGGTCTCCATCCCGCGGTTCAGCCAGCGCCAGGCCGACATCAGCAGGCCGGTCGTGATCCCGAGCGCCGCCGCGAGCCCCGCGACGAGCAGCAGCCGTACCACGGTCGCGAGCACGTCGTTGCCGAGGCCCTCATCCGCGTCGAACAGGATGACGCTCCGCGCGACGATCTCGGTCGGCGGTGGAAAGAAGAACGGCCGGATGAGCTCGGCTCGGCTGGCGATCTCCCAGCCGCCGAGGATCACCAGCGGACCCACCACCACCGGCCATCGGCCGATCCAGCGCGGTCTCACGGCTGCGCTCCACCCGCCATTGCCGCCTCGACCTCGGCCCGCAGGTGACTCCAGATCTCCTGGGACAGTCGGGCGAACTCTGCCGTGCCTCGGACCTCCGGGCCGCTTGAGGGCAGTTCGACGGTGATGTCCTCCTTGATCCGCCCCGGTCGGGCGGTGAGAAGGATGACGCGGTCCGCGAGGAAGATCGCCTCGTCGATGGCGTGCGTCACATAGATCGCCGTAGGTCGGGTCTCGCGGCGCAGCTCGAGGATCTGCTCCTGCAGCAGCGTTCTGGTCTGCGCGTCGAGAGCCCCGAGCGGCTCGTCCATCAAGAGGATCTCGGGATTCTGTGCGAGTGCCCGGGCGATGCCCACGCGCTGCTTCATGCCACCGGACAGCTGGTGCGGGAAGTATTCTGCAAAGCCCGCGAGGCCCATGCGCTCGAGCTGCGCATCGGCCATGGCGGCGGCCGCACGCCTCGGGACCCCGCGGTTGCGCGGGCCGAACATCACGTTCGCGCGGACGGTGAGCCAGGGGAACAGCGCGTGGTCCTGGAACACCATCGCGGTCGGCGGCCGTGCCTCAGCGGACCCGCGGACCTCCACCGAGCCCTCGCTGGGCGCGTACAGCCGAGCGACGAGGCGCAGCAAGGTTGACTTCCCGCAGCCGGAGGGGCCGACGATGGCCACGAACTGCTCGTCGGGTATCTCGAGCGAGATGCCGTCCACCGCGACGAGCTCACCGTGCCGGGTGGCGAATCGCTTGGTGACCGCGTCAAGGCGCACCTTCACCTGCTGCGACACCCCGGCCTCGGTTCGCATGGCACGATGATCGCGGAACACCGGGCGCTCGCCAAGTCATCGCTCCCGCTGAGTGGAAGTCAGTCGCGATGTGTCGGCGCCGGCCCTCCGACCGTCGTGGGGCGCCCGGCGACGGCGCCGGTGACCGCCATGCCCACCGCCATCGCGATCAGCAGCAGCCACGGCACGGTCCATGCCCCCGTCCATTCGTACGCCGCGCCGACCAGCACCGGTCCCGAGGCGCCCACCAGGTAGCCGACGAACTGCGCCATGGCCGACAGACCGCGCGCGACCACGGAGTCGTGGGCCCGGAGCACGACGAGAGTCAGTGCGAGCGCGATCCCGGCCCCCTGGGCGACACCGCCGATCACCGTCCAGGCCAGCCATGCCCCTGGCCACCACAACAGCCCGACCAGCATGACCGCCCAGCCCACGGCTATGAGAATCGCGAGCCACCCCTGCCGCGGGCGGACCCGCACGAAAGCCGAGATCAGGAAGGTCCCGCCGATCCCGAGAACCTGGAACACCGCCATCCCGATCCCCGCCAACTCGATGCTCAGCCCGACGCGGCTCGCGAGGAAGGTGGGCAGCCACGTGGTGGCGCTGTAGTAGGCGGCTGCCTGGCTTCCGAGGAACAGGGCGAGCGCCCAGGCCACCGGACTACGCCACACGCCCGTGGCGACGGTCGCACTGGCGGCGACCTCCGGTGTCGCGCCGGTAGGCGAGCCACGCGGCACGCCCAACTGCCAGACCAGCGCGGCCATCACCGCGAGCAATGCCCACGCACCCAGTGCGGTGCGCCAGCCCGCCAGGCCAGCGACGGGCGCCGTCACTGCCGCAGCGGCGGTCGCGCCCGCGATCATCGCGGCAGTGAACAGGCCGGTCACCGTCCCTGCTCGGGCCGCGAAGCTCCTCTTGATCACCACGGGCATCAGCACGTTGCCCACGGTCATGGCGGCGCCGACAAGCAGGGTCGCCGCCAGCAACAGCCCGGGCCCACCCAGGACCCGAGAGCCGGTGCCGACAGCGATGAGCACGCAGGCGAGCAGGATCGCGCGGTCGGTACCGAGACGCCGGCCGAGCCA
>CAZMXH010000222.1:0-6043 GCA_964570165.1 uncultured Actinomycetes bacterium | reverse complement strand
CCCCCCCCGGCGGCATCCGCTCTTCGAAGGCGCCGCGGGAGCGGGGGCCGGCCACGACCCCGGGGAGGTCGAGCTGGACAAGCCGGCGGCCGCTGAGGACGCTGGGCACATCTCCCGCCGCAATCCGTTGAGCGATGCCCTCGACGATCGCGGTCTTGCCCACGCCGGCCTCGCCGATCAGCACCGGGTTGTTCGTCGTCCGGCGGGAGAGCACCTCGATGGTCTGTTCGATCTGCTCGTCTCGCCCGACGACCGGATCGAGCTGTCCGCGCCGCGCGAGGTCGGTGAGATCGCGGCTGAACTGGTCGAGGGTGGGCGTGTCCGACTGCCTGGCCGCCTCCGTGGGCTGGGCGCGTCCGCTGAGCACCGCCTGGAGCGCCTCGGGAGTCACGCGGGCCGCGGCCAGGAAGCGACCGGCCGCGGACTCCGGTCGGGCGGCCAGCGCCAGCAGCAGGTGCTCGGGCCCGATGTACGACGACCCGATCGCCGAGGAGATCTGATGGGCGTCCAGCAGCGCTCGCTTGGCCGCGGGTGTGAGGCTCGGCGGCATGTCTCCCCGCTGGCCGGGCTGCACCGACTGCTCAATGCTCGACGCGAGCTGGTCCGGGTCCGCCCCGACCCGGCGCAGCAGTTCGCGGGTCGGCTCCGTCTGAGTCGCTCCCCAAAGCAGGTGGTCGGAGTCGAGGTCGCTGCGACCCCACTCCGCCAGCTTGCGCAGTGCAGTTGCCAGCAGCTCGCGAGCCTGGTCGCTGAGCAACCTCGTGATGTCTACCCGGTAGAACGAGCGCCGGGGCGCACCGCCACCGAAGAACCTGGCGAGAAAGTCGTCGAACGGGCTACCGAACCCGCCGAGACCGCTGATGTCACTCATGTCCCACGGCGTACCCGCCGGTCCCGGGTGCTAAGCACGACGCCGTCGTCCGCCGCTCGGGTGCCGCCGGACGTGCCGCCTCAGCGCGGCTGGCACCGAGGGCACCACACGGTGCGACGCCCTCCGATGCGGGAGGTGCTGAGGCGGTGGTGGCACCGGGGACAGTGCCCGTCGTCGTCTTGGCGCCGGCCCGTGAGCCAGCTCGCCCGGTCGGGCACCCGGCCCTCGGCCATCGAGCGCCGCAGCACGGTCTGCATCCGCCGGTGCAGTCGGCGGACGTCGGCGTCGGACAGCTCGGACGTCGCGCGCTGCGGATGTAGCCGCGCCCGCCAGAGGATCTCGTCGGCCAGCAGGTTGCCAAGCCCAGCGAGCACGCGCTGGTCGATCAGCGCCGGCTTCAGCTGCCTGCTCGTTCGCCGCAGCCGCTGACCGAGTTGCTTCTCGGTGATCTTGGCGGCGTCCGGTCCGCACTCGCTCAGCAGGTCCGTGACCTGACAGTCGCGATCGGCGAACCGCACACCGTGGAGCTTGCGCATGTCCCTGTACCGCAACTCGCCGCGCCCGGTCGAGAGGACTATCCGATCATGCGGGTGGCGCGGCTCCGTGGCGCCCTCCCGGGCGTCGTCGACCCAAACCAGTGCGCCGGTCATCCCGAAGTGGAAGATCACGCTGGGATCCTGGTGCCGGTGGCGCATCTTCGGCGCTCGTACGGGTGCGATCAGCCACTTGCCGTGCCGCCACGGAGAACCGAACACGTTGCCGACAAGGGCGCGGCGCAGCCGGTCGGCCGAGACCTCCCGCAGCACCCCGGCGTCCAGCACCTCGACGCCCTCGATTCGCTCTCCGGACGCCTGCTCCAGCACGCGCCGGAACCCCTCCACATCTGGTAGCTCAGGCATCGGAACACTTGTCTACGGTGGCTCGGCCCCGCCCGCAAGCTGGCCGGAGCCCGGCACCGCCCAGCTCGCATCGACCGGGCTACGCGGCTCCAGGCCGGGGCTCGCCGACCGCTCTCCGGCCCGCCACCAGCTCACGCACCGCGGCCGCGATGGCAGTCCGATCGATGCCGGCGTCACGCAGTTGCTCATCGGGCGTGGCGGATGCGGGCATGTGGCGGACTGCGAGGGAGAGGACGGTAGGTGGGGTCGCCTCCCTGGCGACGGCGGCCCGGACGGCGTCTCCCAGGCCGCCTTCCGGCCAGTGGTCCTCGACGGTGACCAGCTTTCCGGTCGCCTCGGCGGCCGCCCGCAGCGTTCCTTCGTCGATCGGCTTGACGGAGTACGCGTCGATCACGCGGATCTGGACGCCTTCGCTGTCCATCTCGTCGGCGGCTGCCAGAGCCTCGTGGACGGTGACGCCGGCCGCCACGACGGTGACGGCGTCCGCATCACTGGAGCGCAGCACACGGCTGCCGCCGATCACGAACGCCTCGTGCGGGCCGTAGATGACCGGCGTGTCCCCCCGGGTGGTGCGGAGGTAGCTGATGCCTGGCTGGTCGGCCATGGAAGCCACGAGTGCGGCCGTCTGGTTCGCATCACAGGGGTAGAGGACCGTGCTCCCGTGGATGGCGCGCATCCACCCGATGTCCTCCAGGCCCATCTGCGAAGGGCCGTCCTTGCCGATCTCGACCCCCGCGTGCGAACCGACGAGCCGCAGGTCGGCGCGGCTGACCGCGGCCATCCTGATGAAGTCGTGCGCCCGGGTGAAGAAGGCGGCGAACGTGGCCACGTACGGCGTCCACCCACGTGCCTGCATGGCCACTGCGGCAGCGATCATCTGCTGTTCCGCGATGTAGAACTGGAAGAAGCGTTCGGGGTGGGCCGCCTCGAACTTCGCCATCCGGGTGGAGTCCGAGACCTCGCCGTCCAAGCCCACGATGTCAGGGCGCGTCTCGGCGAGGGCCGCGAGTGCCTCGCCGAACGCCGTCCGCGTCGCCATCTCGTCGCCGACCTGGTAGGCCGGCTGCTTCCCGTCCCCGGTCTGGAACCGGTGCGCCGAGCCGGTGCCGGCCGGCGTCGCGACCCGTAGCCGGATCGAGCGCACACCGCCTAGTTCATCGATCGCCTCCGTGGCGTCCCCGAGCGGCTTGCCGTGCGCGCCTTCCTGATCCTCGACCGCTGCGACGCCGGCTCCCTTTCGCGTCAGGGCGAGCACGGCGACCGGCCGCCTGATGGCCTCCGCTTCGGTCAAGGCCTGGTCGATGGCGTCCACGTCGTGGCCGTCGACCTCGATGGTGTGCCACTCGAAAGCGCTGATGCGGCGAGCGTAGGCAGCGCTGTCCCACTCGTGCCGCGTCGGCCCGCGCTGCCCGAGTCGATTGACGTCGATGAGCGCAACGATGTTGTCGAGCGCTTCGTAGCCCGCGTGCTCGAAGGCCTCCCACATGGATCCTTCGGCGAGCTCGCTGTCACCGCACAGCACCCAGACCCGGTACGGCAGCCGGTCCAGCCGCGCGCCGGTGAGCGCGTAGCCGACTCCCACCGGCAGGCCCTGCCCGAGCGATCCGGTCGCAACTTCGACCCACGGCAGCCGGGGCGTCGGATGGCCCTCCAGCCGGCTGCCGCGGGAGCGGTAGGTCAGCAACTCCTCCTCGGTGATGGCACCCGCCGCCCGGTAGAACGCATACAACAACGGGGACGCGTGGCCCTTCGAGAAGATCAGCCGGTCGTTCCAGGGGTTCGCCGGGTCGGCGAAGTCATAGCGCAGATGTCGCGCTCCCAGGACCGCGATCAGATCGGCTGCGGACATCGCCGAGGTCGGATGCCCGGACGACGCCGCGGCGGCGCATCGGACGGCGTCAACGCGGAGCTGTTGGCCAAGCTCAACGAGTTCGTCGCGGGTGTATTCGGACATTCGCCAGTGCTACCCGGACATGAACGGCTCAATCATGCTGATCATGCCGATCGGGCGAACCGCCGCTTCCGCTCGCGGGGAAGCAGACCACCCCAGATGCCGTGCCGCTCGTCGCGCTCGAGGGCCGTCTGGAGGCACTCGGCGATCACTGGGCAACGCGCGCAGATCGACTTGGCCTTTCGCTCGGCGGCGCGGCGCTGCTCGCGCGGGATCTCGCGCGTGGGGAAGAACAGTTCGGGATCGGTGCTCCGGCAGGCTGCGTCCTCCCACCAGTACTCCGATCGTGACGGCCGCACGGGCCGCCACGGGTTGTTGGTGATCGCGGGACTATAGCCGTTGAGCTGAGCAGCCATCGTCCTCACACCGCGTCATCCGTGTTCTGTTCGCCGGTCCAGGTCAGCACCGCGGATCCCTCCTTGCTTCAACGGGCCGCAATCCGGTTACCCGCGGATCGGCATGATTAACATCAGCTGCGCGGAACGCTGCTGCGTAGCATCAGGCCATGGCTTCCAGGCTCGTCGTCAAGGTCACCGCCGGAACCGACGCCCCTGAGCGCTGCTCGCAGGCGTTCACCGTCGCCAGCACCGCGCTGGCGAGCGGCGTCGACGTGTCGCTGTGGCTCACCGGAGAGTCGTCCTGGTTCGCGCTGCCCGGTCGCGCCGCCACCTTCGAACTGCCGCACGCTGCACCGTTGCCGGACCTGCTGGACGCGGTACTGGCGGCAGGGCAGGTGACGCTGTGCACGCAGTGCGCTGCGAGACGGGATATCAAGCCCGAGGACGTGCTGCCCGGTGTACGCATCGCCGGTGCGGCGACGTTCGTCGAAGAGGTGCTCGCCGACGGCGCCCAGGCGCTCGTCTACTGACCTGCACGACTTGTCAGGCCGGACAACTCTGCGATCAGGGCATTTGCTACAGCCGGCCCTGACAAGTCGTGAGGGGGCTACCGAGTGGCGAGCACTTGTAGCTCGGTGATCGCCACATTCGGGTGTGCGGGTGACTCGCCGGGCACGCTGCTCACGATCTCCAGCGTCACCGTGCTGGCCGGCAACGGCTCCGGCAACTCCATAAGCTGCACGTCTCTGAGGTCAGGGTCCGGATCGAGTCGCTGCTCGAGGGCTGTGTCGCCAAGGTGCCAGCGGACCTCGGTCAGCCGACGGTTCAACGGGTACCACTCGGTCCCGTCATGCGGGTCGACCTTGGCGTAACCGGGGACGAGGCCCACGGCGACAACGGTCATCGTGCTGCCGAGGTCCAGTTCGAGCGACTCACCGACACCGTCGCCGCGACACTGCCACCCTGTCTGACTGTCGCCGTCGACGGCGAACTCAGGGAGGTACTCGATCTCGTTGAACTCCGAGTCGACCGCTGGGTCACGCACACACGAAGCCGTGACGGCGATGACATCCACGGGCCGGGGCGAGGGCGCGGGCGACGCCGAGGCTGCGGCCGGCTTGCCCGTCATCCTGAACGATCCAAGGACACCGCCTCCGACGAAGCCGACGACGACGGCTGTGGCCAGCACGCTGCTGATCATCGTCAGCGTCGGGCGCTGTCCAGTCAGCCATGGAGCAGCCACGCGCGCCACCATAAGCCGTCGGCGGCCGACCCGGTCGCCCGGACACGGTGCGGCGGGCACCGGCGCCCTGCTGCGGGCCGCCGTATCCGGAGCCGCACCGCCGTTGTCACACTTCCAGCTCTCAACCGCCGATGCTCAGACGGCTACTTCCACGGTAGAGACGTTGCCACGGCTGGCCACCACGACGCGGTCAACGGGGTCCGCGCCCGCCGCGAGAGTCCGCACCGTCCACCTCCCGGGGGCGGCGAAGAAGCGGAACTCGCCGCCGTCGCCTGTCGGCACCTCGGCGGTGAACTCACCGGTCGCGTCCAGCAGCCGGACGTACGCACCACCGACGGGCGACCCGCCGCGGAAGACGACACCCTCGATAACGCTCTCGTTGGCCAGGTCGACGCCGTCCGTGGCCACTCCCCCTGTGGGCGCGCCGCAGCTCATCCTGCCACCCCGGGTTCATCGCCGACCGCGACGGGGACGCCCACCAGCGAGCCGTACTCCGTCCACGATCCGTCGTAGTTCTTCACGTTCTGCACCCCCAGCAGTTCGTGCAGCACGAACCAGGTGTGGGCCGAGCGCTCACCGATGCGGCAGTAAGCGATCGTGTCCCGGTCGAGGTCGACGCCGGCTTCGCGGTACAGCTCGCGCAGTTGGTCGTCAGACCGGAAGGTCCCGTCGTCGTTGGCGGCCTTGCTCCACGGAATGTTCACCGCCGTCGGGATGTGACCCGCGCGCTGGGACTGCTCC
>CAZMXH010000221.1:0-6068 GCA_964570165.1 uncultured Actinomycetes bacterium | reverse complement strand
CGTTCGGGTTGGACTGGGACCCGAGCCACATGCTGGGGCAGGAGATCGACCCGGCCGGGTTCCTTTGGGACTTCCGGGACCGGATCTACCTCGTGTACTGCAAGGACACCAAGCTCGCGGTGGGCAACGGCCGCAACGGTCGGCTGGGCTCGCACCTGCCGTGGGGCGATCCACGGCGCGGCTGGGACTTCGTGTCCACCGGACACGGCGACGTGCCGTGGGAGCGGTGCTTCCGCGTGCTGAATGCCATCGGCTACGACGGCCCGATCTCGATCGAGTGGGAGGACGCCGGCATGGACCGCCTGCGTGGGGCGCCCGATGCGCTGGAGTTCGTGCGGCGGCTCGCCTTCGACCCGCCGGAAGGCGCCTTCGACGCCGCCTTCAGCAGCTAGCCGCCCCAAGCCGCCCCAAGCCCGTCGCGCAAATAGCTTCCTCTTTGCGTTCATGGCAGCAAAGAGGAAGCTATTTGCTGCCAGAAGGCAAAGAGGAAGCTATTTGCTGCCAGAACGCAAAGAGGAAGCTATTTGCGGGAGCTAGGGGCGGTGACATCACAGCGCGCGGCAGCTTCCGCGGACGACGAGGTGAGTGGGCAGACGGACGTGCGGCTCGCGCGGCACCCCGCGGATCAGGTCGGTGACCATGCCCAGCGCCTCCGCGCCCATCTGGTGGATCGGCTGGGCGACGGTGGTGAGGGGAGGGTCCGTCAACGCCGAGTCGGGGACGTTGTCGAAGCCGATCACGGAGAGGTCGTCCGGGACGCGAAGCCCGAACTCGCCGGCGACCTCCATGGTGCGGATGGCTGACAGGTCGTTAGCGGCGAAGATCGCGGTCGGTCGGTCGGGCAGGGACAGCAACTCGTGCGCCGGAGGGTCGGCGAGGTCGGGGCGATAGCCGCCGACGCGCATCAGAGCAGGGTCGACACCGATGCCGGCCTCCTCCAATGCCGACCGGTAGCCCTGCTCGCGGAGCCGGGCGGACTCGAGGTCAGCGCGACCGCCGAGGAAACCGATGCGGCGATGTCCGAGCGAGAGCAGGTACTCGGTCGCGGCACGGGCGCCGGCGAAGCTGTCCGAGTCCACGGTCGGGGTGCCAGATGGGCCGGTGTGCGGGTCGACGGCGACGACGGGGATCGTGTCGTGCACAGTGATCACAGTGGGGGTGACGATCACCGCGCCGTCGATCAGCGTGCCGGCGAGACGGGTCAGGTAACGCTGCTCCCAGCCGACGCGATCGTGCCGGCCGAGACCGCCAGAGTAGGCCAACAGCTCGTAGCCCGTTCCTTCGACCGCCTCCGAGATCCCTTTGAGAAGCTCGGTTGAGAACGGCTCGAACTCCGCGACGAGGATGCCGATGACGTTGGTGCGGCGGCTGCGCAGGCTCCGCGCCACGATCGACGACTCGTAGCCGAGTTGCTCGATGACCTCCTGCACGCGAAGCTCGGTCTCCGGTGCGACGCCGTACCGGCCGTTGATCACCTTTGACACGGTCGCGACCGAGACGCCTGCGGTTCTCGCGACGTCGCCGATGGTCACCCGTCCCGTGGGTTGCATGGAGATGACAGTAGCGCGCCTGAGACAGTAAGGAGCACCTATCTACGAGCAGCTAAATAACGATTTCGATAACGTTATCGATACCGATTGACCATCCGCCGGTGCGCTGCCACACTCGCCACAATCCGTCAGGGACGACCGGAGGGACCCAGATGATTCGCAGGACACGAATGCCGGCCCTGGCAGTTGCTACGGCCGTTGCGCTCGCCGTCACGGCTTGTGCCGGGCAAGGCGGCGATGACGCTACCGACGACACCGAAGCCAACGCGGCGGAGGACGCGGAGGAGAGCGAAGCCGACAGCGATGAGGCGGTAACGATCGAGTGGTGGCACAACTCGAACAACCCGCCCGGCAGGGACGTCTACGAACAGGCGGCCGAGGACTTCATGGCGGCCAACCCCAACGTCACCATCAACATCAACGCCCAGGCTCACGAGGACATGGTCACGCGACTCGAAGCGGCGATGCAGGCCGGTGACATGCCGGACGTCTTCATGGAACGCGGCGGCGGCGAACTCCTGGCAAAGGTCGACGCCGGCCTGATCAGGGACATCACCGACGATGCGGCCGAGACGATCGACACGCTTGGCGGCTCGGTCGCCGGCTGGCAGGTAAATGGTCGCACGTACGCGCTGCCGTTCAGTCTCGGCGTGGTCGGCTTCTGGTACAACACCGACTTGTTCGAGGAGGCCGGCATCAGCGAGCCGCCGGAGACCCTCGACGATTGGATCGCCGCGGTCGGCGCGCTGAAGGATGCAGGCATCGAGCCCGTCTCGGTCGGTGCAGGCGACGCCTGGCCGGCCGCGCACTACTGGTACTACGCCGTGTTGCGGCAGTGCGACCAGGAAGTTCTGGCCGAAGCGCTCGCAAACCTGGACTTCGCCGATGAGTGCTTCGTCCGCGCAGGTGAGACGGTACAGACCATCGTCGAGGCGGAGCCGTTCAACGCGGGGTTCCTGACGACAGTGGCCCAGGAAGGCCCGACGTCGGCGTCTGGCCTGCTGGCGACCGGCAAGGTGGCCATGGAGATGCAGGGCCACTGGGAGCCCGGCGTCATGCAAGGCCTGACCGAGGACGGTGAGGGGCTTGGCGAGCAGACCGGCTGGTTCCCGTTCCCGTCGGTTCCGGGCGGGGAGGGTGACCCGGCCGCCGTGCTCGGCGGCGGTGACGCCTGGGCGGTGTCGGCAGACGCGCCGGACGCGGCAGTCGACTTCATCGAGTACCTGCTCTCCGACGAGGTGCAGCGGGCCTTCGCCGAGAACTCGATGGGTCTGCCGGTGAACCCGTCGGCGACGCAGTACGTTGCCGATCCGGCGATGGCCGAGCTCCTCGAGGTCCGCGATAACGCGCCGTACGCGCAGCTCTACCTCGACACGTTCTTCGGTCAGTCCGTTGGCGGTGCGTTGAACGAGGCGGTCGTGGAGCTGTTCGCCGGTCAGGCGTCGCCGCAGGACGTCATCGACGCGCTGCAAGAAGCGGTCGCAGCCGAGCAGTGACCAGGTCCGTCACCGGGTCCGCGGGCGGCGCCTCCCAGGCGCCGCCGGCGGACCTCGGCTCGACGGATGTCGCAGGCCTGAGGGCTCGCCGCAACCGCCGGCGCGACATCTGGCGCAAGCGCGGGGAGATCGTCCTTTTCGTCGCGCCCGCCCTCGCGCTGTTCGTGTCCTTTGTGATCGTGCCGGTCCTCACGGCAGTCCAGATGTCCGTGTACCGGTGGAAGGGCTTCGGGCCGCTCGAGGACTTCGTCGGGCTGGGCAACTACGCGTCGGTACTGACCGACGATGACTTCCTCGAGGCCGTAGCCCACACCATGACGGTCGTCGTGGGTTCAATCATTCTCCAACTACCGCTCGGGCTGGCGATCGCCCTGCTGCTCAACCGTAGGATCAAGGGCCAAGGCCTCCTGCGGATGATCGTCTTCGTGCCGTTCGTGCTGTCCGAGGTCATCGCGGGCGTCATCTGGTTCCAGTTGCTGCAGCCGCGCTATGGGGTCCTCGACACCCTGATGACCAGCGTCGGCCTCCCGGTCCCCGCCCAGGGCTGGCTGGGCGACTCGAACTTCGCCCTGTGGACCGTCCTGGTCGTGCTGACATGGAAGTACCTCGGGCTCCCGATACTCCTGTTCCTCGCCGGCATGCAGGGCATCCCGGACGAACTGTACGAGTCGGCACAACTGGACGGCGCAACCTGGTGGCAGGCGCAGCGGAAGATCACGTTCCCGCTGTTGGGCCCGACGATGCGGACCTGGGCGCTCCTGTCGATGATCGGATCGCTCCAGCTTTTCGACATGGTGTGGGTCCTGACCCACGGTGGACCGGCCGGTGCGACGAGCACCATGGTGACGTACCTCATCAACGAAGGAACCGAGCGGTACAACTTCGGCATCGCGGGCGCGGCTTCGGTGATCCTGTTCGTGATCTCACTCACCATGGCGGTGGCCTACCAGCGGATCTTCCTACGCAGGGATACGAGGGAGTCCGGACGATGACCGTTTCGACAAAGCCGGGCTCGCCCGCCGGGGCACTGCACGTGCGTAAGCGGCAGAGCCGGAACACGTTCTCCGGTGGCACCCCGCTCGTCTGGCTGGCTGTGCTCGTTGTCGTCGCGGGCTCGCTCGGGCCGGTGCTCATCGCGGTGCTCGGCGGCTTCCGGACGAACGCCCAACTGGCCGAGAATCCAGGCGGCCTGCCCGACCCGTGGGTCTTCTTCAACTACCAGGAGGCCATTACAAACCCGGACTTCTGGCGGTTCACCCTGAACTCGCTGGCTATCGGCGCCATCACGACCTTCATCGTCGTGCTGTTCGGCATGATGGCGGCGTATCCGCTGGCGCGGTACCGGTTCAGAGGACGGGAGGCGTTGTTCACGGTCTTCGTCGCCGGGCTGCTGTTCCCTGCGACCGTGGCGGCTATCCCGCTGTTCATCCTTGTCAGCCAGAACCTGGGGCTGAGCAACACGTGGTGGGGGATCGCGCTGCCCCAAGCGGCGTTCGCCCTGCCGCTGAGCGTTGTCATCCTGCGCCCGTTCGTGATCGCGTTGCCGAGCGAGATCGAGGAGGCGGCCATGATCGACGGCTCGTCGCGGGTCGGCATCTTCTGGCGAATCATCGTGCCGCTGTCTCGACCGGCGATGGTCACGGTCGGAGTGGTCACGTTCGTCCAGTCCTGGAACGCGTACCTGCTCCCGCTGCTGCTCCTGCAGGGAAACATGCGCACGCTTCCGCTTGGCGTCGCGGAGTACTCCACGGAGTACTCGGCCGACATCGCCGGCGTCTACGCCTTCACCTCGCTGGCCATGATCCCAGCGCTGGTGCTCTTCCTGGTGATGCAGAAGCGCATCGTCAGCGGCCTGCAAGGTGCGGTCAAGGGATGACCCCGCAACGACCCTGGACGAAGGAACTCACTCTGTGACAAAGCTTGATGACGGCCTGCCTCCCAAGGCGTCCCAGCGCGTGCACGAGTTGCTGGACCAGATGACGCTCGAGGAGAAGCTCGCTCAGTTGGTCGGCTACTGGGCGGACCAAAGGGACGCCGCAGCCGGGAACGGCCACGAACACGCGGGCGATGTCGCACCGCTCCAGGGCGAGATGGCACCCTCGGAGTCGGCAACCCTCGAGGAGGCGAGCCGGCACGGCATCGGCCACCTGACCCGCGTCTACGGCACCCATCCCATCGACCCGGTCGAGCGGGCGCGGTGGCTTTGGCAGCAGCAGCGCCGCCTGCGCTCGGACACCCGGCTCGGCATCCCGGCGCTGGTCCACGAGGAGACCCTGACCGGCCTGGCCGTGTGGCAGGCCGCGACCTTCCCGACGCCGCTCGCCTGGGGCGCGTCGTTCGATCCGGACCTCGTGGAGCAGATGGGCGCGCTCATCGGTGCGTCCATGCGTGAGCTTGGCATCCACCAGGGGCTCGCACCCGTGCTCGATGTGATTCAGGATCCCCGCTGGGGTCGCGTCGATGAGTGCATAGCCGAGGATCCGTACGTTGTCGGCACGCTCGGCGCGTCGTACGTCCGTGGCCTGCAGTCAGCAGGTGTGCACGCCACGCTGAAGCACTTCGTCAGCTATTCGGCCTCGCAGTCCGGGCGCAACCACGGGCCGGTGCATGCCGGGCCTCGCGAGGTCGCCGACATCCTGCTGCCGCCATTCGAGATGGCCCTGCTCGACGGCGGCGCCCGTTCGGTCATGCCCTCGTACACCGAGATCGACGGCGTCCCGGTCTCGGCCGACGCTGAGCTGCTGACCGGCCTGCTCCGGGAGGAGTGGGGGTTCACGGGGACGGTCGTCTCCGACTACTTCGCCGTCGCGGTCCTCGCCCTCCTGCACCAGGGAGCCGCCGATCGGGGAGACGCGGCCGCCCAGGCCCTCGCCGCGGGTATCGACATCGAGCTGCCGAACGGCGACACGTACCTCCAGCCGCTGGCCGAGCGGGTGCGCTCCGGCGCCGTCGACGAGAAGCTGGTCGATCGCGCGGTACTGCGCGCGCTCGCCCAGAAGGAGGAGCTCGGCCTGCTCGACGA
>CAZMXH010000220.1:0-6075 GCA_964570165.1 uncultured Actinomycetes bacterium | reverse complement strand
CGCCTGCGCCTAGCGGAGTGCCGGCCGACCCACTGAACGTGGTCAACCGGACACGGCATAGGGGGCGAGGGCTGCGGCCAGGCTCTCCGGGACCTTGGCATGCAGCCGGGTGCCCTCCGCCTCGTGCTCGACCTTCAGCATCTCGCCGGTACGGTGCACCCGTGACACGAGCTCGCCGCGGTCGTACGGCACGAGCGCCTCGATCTCGACCGGTGGCGTGGGAAGCTCCGCCTCCAGCGCGGCCCGCAAATCCTCAATGCCCTCGCCGGTCAACGCGGACACCGCCACCGCGTGCGGTTCCGCCCGCAGCAGCCGCGCCAGCGTCGCCCGCGGAGCAGCGTCCACCTTGTTGATGACCACGATCTCCGGGATGTCCTCGGCGCCCACCTCGGACAGCACCGTGCGCACGGTGGCGAGCTGACCCTCCGGGTCGGCGTGCGATCCGTCTACGACGTGCAAGATCAGATCGGCCTCTGCCACCTCCTCGAGGGTCGAGCGGAACGCCTCCACGAGCTCGTGCGGCAGGTGCCGGACGAACCCGACGGTGTCGGTCAAGGTGTACTCCCGCCCGTCAGCCGTCCGCGCCCGGCGAACGGTCGGATCGAGGGTGGCGAACAACTCGTCCTCGACCAGGACGCCGGCGTCGGTCAACTGGTTGAGCAGCGACGACTTGCCGGCGTTCGTGTACCCGGCGATCGCCACCGACGGGACCGCGTGCTGCCTGCGGGCGGCCTTCTTCGTCTCGCGGGCCGTTCGCATCCCGGCCAGGTCGCGGCGCAGGCGGGCCATCCGGGTGCGGATTCGGCGCCGGTCGGTCTCAAGCTTGGTCTCACCGGGTCCGCGGGTTCCGACCCCGCCGGTCGCGCCTCCGGCCCGGCCGCCGGCCTGCCTCGAAAGCGCGCCGCCCCAGCCACGAAGCCGCTGTGCGAGGTAGTCCAGCTGAGCGAGCTCCACCTGCGCCTTGCCCTCGCGGCTCTTCGCGTGCTGCGCGAAGATGTCGAGAATCACCGTCGTCCGGTCGATGACCTTGACCTGGACCGCGTCCTCGAGGTTCCGCAGCTGTGAGCCGGAGAGCTCCCCGTCGCAGATCACCGTGTCGGCTCCTGCCGCGAGCACCAACTCGCGAAGCTCGTGCACCTTGCCTGACCCGATGAACGTCGCCGGATCCGGCTTGACGCGCCGCTGCACCACACCGTCGACCACGTAGGCGCCGGCCGTCTCGGTCAACGCGGCCAGCTCCGCCAGCGAGTTGGCGGCCTCGTCTGCGGCACCGTCAGTAGACACGCCGACGAGGACCACGCGCTCGAGGCGCAGCCGTCGGTACTCGACCTCGGAGACGTCGTCGAGCTCGGTCGAAAGGCCCGCCACTCGGCGCAGCGACCGGCGGTCGGACAGCTCGAGATCGCCTGAGGTGAGGGGAGAATCGAGGGGCAGCGGCTCGGCAACGCGGGCCGATGGTGCCTTACGGGTAACAGTCATCCTGATACTTTCAACACTGCGGGACGCCGGTGCGTTCCCGGCGCTCAGCATCCCACGCTCGGCCAGCCAGCGGCACCCGGATTTCGCTAGGGTGCCTGCCGTCCCCGGCGGCTCGCGGTCGCGGCGGACCGTAGGGCGGCCGCCGCCCGAATCGAGGCCGCGCGTCGAGCGAACTGGCGCTGCGCGCGCCGCCGAGCACGTAGCGCCGCCTCGTGCAGCACCGCATCACGGCGCTCGCGCTCTGCTCCGCTCACTGCGCCCCCTCTCATTAAGGGAGACGAACGGTGACGGCCTGCGGATGCTGTGATCTACGTCACATCGATGTCCACGGTTCCCCTGACGCCCAGCTCCGCGGGTCCGGTCAGAAGCAGCTCACCGTCCGGCCGCTCGGAGACCCGGAGCGTACCGCCCGGAACGTCCACCTGATAGGTCAGGCCACGCCCGACGCCGTCCCGGCGCATGGCAACCCACGCCGCTGCACATACACCGGTCCCGCACGACATGGTCTCACCGACCCCACGCTCCCACACTCGCATGGCGATGTGCTTCGGGCCGCGAGGCACGACGAACTCGACGTTCGCCCCCTCCGGGAACAGCGACTCCGGCCGGAGTTCGGGGGCGCTGACCAGCCTCCCAGGATCGTCCAGGCTGTCGACGAAGACGACCGCGTGCGGGTTCGGCATCGACACCGGCACCGCGGACCACCGGCGATCGCCTACCGCCACGAACGCCTGCACACGCGTGCGCAGCTGCCGCGCGCTGCCCATCTCGACGGTGATGTCGCCCTCCGGGTCGGCGTGCACGATCCGGACGCCACCGCGCGTCGCGATCGGCAGCACCGGTCCGTGCACATACCCCTCGGCCCATAGGTACAGCGCCATGACGCGAATCCCGTTGCCACACATCTCGGCCACCGAACCGTCCGCGTTCCGGTAGTCCATGTACCACTCGACATCGTCGGCGAGCGCCTCGGCCTCCGGCACCGCCTGGGCCCGGACTACACGGATCACCCCGTCCGCGCCCAGGCCGGAGTGCCGGTCGCTGAGCCCGCGCACCATCGCCGGGTCGAGCCCGGGATGGACGGTGCCGTCCGGATCCGGCAGCAGCACGAAGTCGTTGCGGGTTCCATGGCCCTTGACGAACGGGAACGCTGTCACGGCGGACGATCGTATGCCTTCCCCGTGTCGCACAGCTCGACGGCCCTCGCCGCCAGGTCAGACAGGTCGAACGGCAGCCAGCGAATACGCGGGTCCTTGCGGAACCACGCGTCCTGGCGACGTGCGAACCGCCGGGTCGCCCGCACGGTCTCGGCCCGCGCCCGCTCCTCGGTCCAGTCGCCGTCGAGAACGCGCAGCACCTGCGCGTAGCCCAAGGCTCTGCTCGCAGTACGCCCGTAGCGCAGACCCGCGTGTTCCAGGTTCCGAACCTCCTCCACCAGGCCGGCTTCCCACATCCGGTCGACCCGGGCTGCGATCCGCGCGTCGAGCACGTCCCGCGGGACGTCCAGACCGAGTTGCACGACACGGTCGTAGACGTACTCCCGGGCGGGCAGCGCCGCCGCGTACGGCCGGCCGGTCAGCTCGATCACTTCGAGTGCTCGCACGATCCGCCGCCCGTTGCTGGGCAGGATGGCCGCCGCCGCATCGGGGTCCAGGGCGGCGAGCCGCTCGTGCAGCGCATACGTCCCGATATCGGCAAGCTCGCCCTCCAGCCGGCGCCGGATGCGCTCGTCTGTACCAGGAAACTCGAAGCGGTCGAGCACTGCGCGGACGTAAAGCGCGCTCCCTCCGACGAGGATCGGCGGGACGCCGCGACGGCGGCACTCGTCGATCACATACCGCGCCAGGCGCTGGAAGCTCGCGACGGTCGCCGACTCCGTGACCTCCATGATGTCGATCAGGTGATGCGGCACCCCCCGCCGCTCCTGTGCGCTCAGCTTGGCAGTGCCGATGTCCATCCCTCTGTACAGCTGCATCGAGTCGGCGTTGACCACTTCGCCGCCCAGAGCCAAGGCGAGGCTCACCGCGAGTTCGCTCTTCCCAGCCGCGGTGGGCCCGACGATCGCGATGACCGGCGGCAATGTCACTGGACAATCCTTTCGAATCCGTTGCGTGCCCGCCAGCTGCCCCGTAGACATGACACTGATAACAACTTTCCATACAGGACACGTGATGGCCGAAGACTACAAGCGAAAGATCGGCGACGCCGTTGACAAGCACAAGGACAAGATCGACGAAGGCCTGGACAAGGCCGCGGATGCGGTCGACCAGCGGACGGGCGGGAAGCACAGCGAGAAGATCGGCTCCGGCGTCGACAAGGCCAAGGAGTTCCTGAGCGGGCTCTCCGAAGACGATCAGCAGACCACCGACCCGGACCAGGACCGAACCGGGGAAGAGCGCCGCCGCAGACGCTAGCCGTGGCGCTCCCAGACCGCGACGACATAGCCCACCCCGTACGGGGCATCTGCGTACAGCACGTCGGCATCGAAGACCTCGTCTTCGGCAGCGCCGGCGAGGACCTGCCAGGCTGCGCGCCCGGACGCCGTCAGCTCGGCGGCCAGCACGGCGTCGATGCTGAGCAACGCGGCCGCGTCGCCTGACTGGAGCGCGGCCACGACCGAGGCGTCGAACTCGGCCGCACGCTCGTCGAACGGGCGCGGCGCTTTCGTCGAGCGGCACGCTGACCCGTCGCCCATCACCAGCATCGCGACCCGGTCCGCGGTGCGGGCGATGGACGCGCCCAGGGCGGCGCAACTGCCCGCTGCGGCGTCCTCGGCAACGAGCTCACCCCGCACGTCACCCGACCACCCTGCCTGTCCAAGCAGCCAGGCTCCGACCGCCAACGGCAGCGGAAGCGGCGCAGCCGGTCGCAGCTGCGGCTCCGGCGGTGTGCCGGGCAGCGCGACGCGCACGTCGACCCCGAACGGCGCGAACGTGCCGGTTGAGCCGGGCTCGTATGTCCGGCGCGCCTCCCCCGCACCGACGACGACCAGCGCGTCGGGCGCCGCCGCGCTGACCGCGAGGACCGCCGCCGCGCACGCCTCGCGCAGCTCGCCAAGCTCGTCGGCCGAACCGGATGCGAGCTCAGGAACGAGCGCGGGCGGGTGAGGGCATACAGCGGCCGCGACGAGCACGGTCGTGAGGCTATATCACCTACACGGGTGCGCCAGCCGGGGATCGCACTCGATTCCCCGCGGCAACCATGGTCAAATAGCATCCGTGATCGACTCGGACGACCTGCTGCGCCTCGCGGCCGGCGCCGCGGTCACACTTGCCGGCACCGGGGTGACCATCGCGTGGCTGCCGGCATTCCGCTATGGCGGTGGGCCCGCACTGATGGCACGCGTCCTGGTCACCGCTGGGCTGCTCGCCGTCATCTGGGACTGGCGCGGGCTCGGCGGCATGCTGGGACTGATGTTGACGGTCTTGGGGCTGATGGCGGTCTGGCAGGGCCAGCCGGAGCCGGAGGTCCCGCGGCCGCGGCGCTGCGGGATCGTTGCCGCCGCGGTTGGCACGGCGCTCCTGATCGTCGCTGTCTTCAGGGGTTGGTGGGCGCTGGGTCAACTGCCGGACGCGGTTGTGGCGCCCGGGGCGGCCGTGCTTGGCGCGGTGGGCGCGCTCGGCACTCTGGCGATCGCGGATCGGTCGCGGATCCGGCTGCGGGAGGCCGTCCGTATCCGCTTCGGCGCCCCCGTGCTGTGACCATGCATCGCCCCGGGAGCTAGCCGCCCGGAGCGCCGACGGCGGGCATGCCCAGCAGCACGCCGTCGGCCGCGCTGGGTGCGGTGGCCCGGTCGTGCGCGTCTCCGGCGCGGGTACGGCGGACGGCGTAGGTCTCCCCCCGCTCACCGACATCGGCGACTAGGTGGTGCGGCGCAGCGTAGGTGACCTCGACCGTCACCACATCTCCGGGGCGCGGCTGCTCGGCTCCGTCGGGCACGGTGAAGTGCACCAGCCGGTTGTCCGGGGCCCGTCCCGACAGCCGGTGGGTGCTGCCGTCCTTGCGGCCCTCGCCATGGGCGACCAGCAGCTCGACATCGCGGCCGACCAACGCCCGGTTCTCGGCGAGCGCGACCTCCTCGCAGGTCGCCACCAGCCGCTCGTAGCGCTCCCGGACGACGTCGCCCGGCACCTGGTGCGGCAACTCGGCGGCCGGTGTGCCTGGTCGCTTGGAGTACTGGAAGGTGAAGGCCTGCGCAAATCGCGCCTCGCGGACGACGCGCAGCGTCTGCTCGAAGTCCTCGTCCGTCTCGCCTGGGAAGCCCACGATGATGTCCGTGGTGATGGCCGCGTCCGGTATCGCCTGCCGGACCTTGTCCACGATCCGCAGGTAGCGGTCCTGTCGGTAGGAGCGGCGCATCGCGCGAAGAACGGCGTCGGAACCGGACTGCAGCGGCATGTGCAGATGGGGCATGACGGTGGGGGTTTCCGCCATCGCCGCGATCACGTCGTCGGTGAAGTCGCGCGGATGGGGAGACGTGAACCGGAGCCGCTCGAGGCCGTCGACGGCGCCCCCCGTGCGCAGCAGCTTGCCGAAGGCGTACCGGTCGCCGAACTCGACGCCGTACGCGTTGACGTTCTGCCCGAGCAGGGTGAC
>CAZMXH010000219.1:0-6087 GCA_964570165.1 uncultured Actinomycetes bacterium | reverse complement strand
CTACGGCATCGTGCACCCGCGCGAGCAGTGGCTGTCCAACCGGCCGCAGCGGGTATCCCCGTTCCACGCCCGGGAGATCGCGCTCGGCGCCGAGTTCTTCGAGGTAGGCGGCTGGGAGCGGCCGCAGTGGTACGAGTCGAACCGCTCGCTCCTCGAAGAGTTCCAGGTCGAGGACCGACCCCACGAGTGGGACGCCCGCTGGTGGTCGCCGATCATCAACGCCGAGCACCTGGCGATGCGCGAGCGGGTCGCGATGATCGATCTCAGTGCCTTCGCCCAGTTCGACGTCACGGGACCCGGCGCGCTCGACTACCTGGAGCGGATGGCGATGGCGCGCGTCGACCGGCCGGTCGGGCGGGTCATCTACACGCCGGTCCTGGACGGCGGTGGCGGGTTCCGCAGCGACCTGACCATCGTCCGGATCGCCGAGGAGCACTTCCGGATCATCACCGGCGGCGCCGACGGTGCCCGCGACCGCAAGTGGTTCACCGACCACCTGCCGGACGACGGCTCGGTCCAGTTCAGCGACATCACCTCCGCCGTGTGCACGGTCGGCGTGTGGGGGCCGCGGGCGCGCGACCTCGTCTCGTCGGTCACCGCCGACGACGTGTCCAACGAGGCGTTCCCGTTCGGCGGGGCGCTGCCGATCGTCATCGACGGGGTGCCTGTGCTCGCGCTGCGCATCTCGTACGTCGGTGACCTCGGCTGGGAGCTGCACGCGCCGTTCGAGCAGGGCCAGCGGCTGTGGGACGCGCTGTTCGAGGCCGGGCGGCCGCTCGGCGTCGTGCCCGCCGGCATCGGGGTGTACGGCACAACCGGCCGGCTGGAGAAGGGCTACCGGCTGATGGGCGCGGAGCTCGAGCGCGAGTACAACCCGGTCGAGGCCGGCCTCGCGCTCCGGCGGGTCAAGGACGCGGAGTTCATCGGCAAGGATGCCTACCTTGCCGCGCGCGAGACAGAGCCCGCCGCCACGCTGTGCACGCTGACCGTCGACGACCACGTCAGCGAGGCGGGCATCCGGCGCTACCCGCAGGGCGGGGAGCCGATCCTCACCGCGGACGGCGACCGGATCGTGGACGCGAAGGGGCGGCCGTCGTACGTCACCAGCGCGGGCTCCGGCCCGTCGCTCGGCGCCTACCTGCTGATGGCCTACCTGCCGCCGGCCTACGCCGATGAGGGAACCAAGCTCGCCGTGCAGTACATGGGTGAGCGGTACCCGGTCACGGTGGCACGCAAGGGGCGCACGCCATTGTTCGACCCGGACGACTCCCGGATGAAGGAGTAGCGATCATGGACGTTCTCGTCTGTGTCAAGCGTGTCCCCGGGACCGGGTCGTCGATCACGCTGACCGAGGACGGCCGCAGCATCGACACCCGGCACCTCGGGTTCACCATCGGCCCGCACGAGGAGTGCGCGGTCGAGGAGGCGATCCGCATCGTAGCCGACCACGGAGGGACGGCGACCGTGCTCACGGTGGGACCTCCGGAGGCCGACGAGCAGCTGCGCTACGCGCTGTCGATGGGCGCCGACGCGGCCGTCCGCGTGGAACCCACCTCACCGCGCGTCGACCACGAGGAGCTGGATCCGCAGGCCACGGCGGCGGCCATCGTGGCGGCGACGCGGCACCTCGGCCGGAGCTTCGACCTGCTGCTGTTCGGCAACGAGTCCGCCGACGCCGGCCACTACCAGGTCGGCGTCCGGGTCGCGCACGCCTTAGGGCTGCCGATCGTCGGGGGCGTCAAGGGCATCTCGGTCGCGGACGGGCAGGTAAGGCTGCGGCGGCCCGTCCCCGAGGGGGTCGAGGTCTACGAGGCGCCGCTGCCGGCGGCCGCCGCCGTCCTGGAGGGCCTCAACCTGCCCCGCTACCCGTCGATGCGCGGGCGGTTGCGGGCGGCGAAGGCGCCCATCGAGGTCGTACCGGTCGACCCGGCGCCGGGCGGGCTGCGGCTGCGGCGGCTGCGGCTGCCGCCCGAGGAGCACAGTGAGACCGTCGTGCTCGGCAAGGGGCCGGAGGCCGCTCCCGCCATCGCCGACCTGATCGAGGAGCTGCTGTGACCGTCGTGCTCGCCGTCGTCGAACCCGGCCACTCGCAGCCGTCGGAGGACGCGCTCGCGCTCGCCGGAAAGATCGCCGCCGACCTGGGCCTCCCTCTCGAGGCGGTCACCCTCCCCGAGGACGGCACCCCAGAGGCGATCGGCGCCGGGCTCGCCGAGCTTGTCGCCGAGTCCAGCCCGGCCGGCGTCATCGCTCCGGACACCGGCCGCGTCACCGAGGCCATGGCGCACCTGGCGGCGCGGGCGGACCTGCCGCTGGCCGCCAACTGCATCACGGTCGCCCCCCTCCATTCTCGCGTTGATCATGGGCAGAATCTGGTAACCGAGGGCCGGTTACCAGATTCTGCCCATGATCAACGCGAGAACGGAGGGGCGTGGGTGGTCACGCGCGTCCGCGGCGGTGGCGTGCTGTGGGAGGAGGCGGAGCTCGAGGCTTCGACCAAGCTGGTCACGGTCGTCCCCGGTGCCTCCACTCCCTCGTCCGACGATCAGGCGGCTCCTGGCCGACCCGCCGCTACCAGCAGGCTGCTGCCCCACGTGAGCACGACCGGAGCGCGCCTCGTGGAACGCGCCACCGCCGACGGCGGCGGCGTCTCGCTCGCGACCGCACCGGTGGTGGTTTCCGGCGGCCGCGGCATCGGCAGCGCCGACGGCTTCGCAGTCCTCGAGGAGCTTGCCGATCTGCTCGGCGGCGCCGTGGGCTGCTCGCGGGTCGCCACCAACAACGGCTGGCGGCCGCACAGCGACCAGGTCGGGCAGACGGGGACGAAGATCGCCCCCGAGCTGTACATCGCGGCAGGCATCAGCGGAGCGACCCAGCATTGGGCGGGTTGCATGGGGTCGAAGAACATCCTCGCGATCAACACCGACCCGGAGGCCCCGATGGTGACGCGCGCCGACTACGCGGTCATCGGGGACGCCCAGCAGGTCCTGCGCGCCGTGGTCGACGAATTGCGCGCCCGGACCCGCAGTTAGACTGATTTTCGTGGGCTCAAGCAGTGACAACCGGGAAGGCAATGGCCGCGTGCAGTCGGTGGATCGCGCGGTCACCATCCTCGAGTTGCTGGCCCGCAACGGATGGTCGGGCGTCACCGAGATCGGAGCGGCGCTCGACGTCCACAAGTCGACGTCGTTCCGGCTGCTGAGCACGCTGGAGAACCGCGGGCTGGTCGAGCGGCACCCCGAAAGCGGCCTGTACCACCTGGGATTCGCCCTGGTCCACCTGGCCCGGGCCGTCACTGTCGGGCCGGACGTCGCCCGCCGGACGAGAGCTAGCTGCGAGTGGCTTGCCGAGCGCACCAGCGAGACCATCACGCTGTCGGTGATGGAGGGCGGCGAGTGCGTCACGATCGACCAGATCCTGGCCGACTCCGGGGTCATCAGCCGCAGCTGGCTAGGCCGGCGCAACCCGCTGCACTGCACCTCGCCGGGCAAGGTGTTCCTCGCGTACATGCCTCCCGACCGGCAGGCCGAGCTCACCGCGGGACCGCACAAGCGCTACACCGAGCACACCATCGTAGATCCAGACCAGCTGCGCACCGCACTCGAGCAGGTGAGACGGGACGGGTACGCGACCGCCATCGAGGAGTTCGAGGAGGGTCTCACGGCGATCGCCGCGCCGGTGTTCACCGCGGACGGCCGGGTGCAGGCGACGATCGGGGTGTCCGGGCCGTCCTATCGGTTCGACGGAGCGGAGCTCGCGGCCGTCACGCCGCTGCTGCTGGAGGCCGCGCAGCTCGCGTCGGCGCGCTTCGGGTACACCGGCACCGAGTGAGCCACTGGCGACTACCGTCCAACTATGCCGGGGCGCGCACCCGCGCGAACGCCCGCTGCGCGCGCAACGCCGCGTAGCCCGGCTTGATCACGTCGTTGATCAGAGCCAGCCGCTCGTCGAACGGGATGAACGCGCTCTTCATCGCGTTGACCGTGAACCATTGCAAATCGTCGAGATCGTAACCGAACGCGTCGGAGAGCAGCGCGAACTCCCGGGACATCGAGGTGGCGCTCATAAGCCGGTTGTCGGTGTTGACCGTGACCCTGAACCGCAGCCGGGTCAGCAGGCCGATCGGGTGCTCGCGGATCGACTCGGCGGCACCGGTCTGCACGTTCGAGGACGGGCACATCTCCAGCGGGACCCGCTTGTCCCGGACGTAGGCCGCCAGCCGCCCGAGCTTCACCTCGCCGTCGGCGCCGACCGTGACATCGTCGATGATCCGGACTCCGTGACCTAAGCGGTCCGCTCCGCACCACTGCAGCGCCTCCCAGATGGAGGGCAGGCCGAACCCTTCACCGGCATGGATGGTGAAGTGGGCGTTCTCCCGCCGGTGGTACGCGACCGCGTCGTGGGGGCGGGGGGGGGGGAAGCCTGCTTCGGCTCCGGCGATGTCGAAGCCCACGACACCGGCGTCGCGGTAGCGCACCACCAGCTCGGCGATCTCGGTCGACCGGGCGGCATGCCGCATCGCGGTGAGCAGCGTCGCCACCCGGATCGGCCGGCCGGCCGCAGCGGCCCGCGACTCGCCGAGCCGGAAGCCCTCCTCCGCAGCCTCGACGACCTGTTCGAGCGTCAGTCCGCCGGTGAGGTGCTGCTCCGGCGCGTAGCGCACCTCCGCGTACACCACGCCGTCGGCGGCCAGGTCCTCGGCGCACTCGGCCGCGACGCGGACGATCGCCTCGCGGTTCTGCATCACCCCGACCGTGTGCCGGAACGTCTCGAGGTAGCGTTCGAGGGACCCCGACCCCGCGGACTCGACGAACCACGTCGCGAGCTCTTCAGGATCTGTCGTGGGCAACTCGTGGCCGGACGCCGCGGCCAGTTCCACTACGGTGGACGGTCGCAGCCCGCCGTCGAGATGGTCGTGCAGCAGCGCCTTGGGCGCGGCTAGGATCTCGTTGGGGGTCGGCGCCATGCCGCTGACGGTACCTCATGGCCGGGCTGCTGCCGCCATGATCACCACACTCCGTGGCGGCTGACCCCGGCAACGCCCGTGACCAGCGGAGGCGCCCCGTGACTGCCGCCGGCAAGCCGGACCTAGCCGCCGGCCTGATCAGGACGCGGGACTCCGCCGGACGCACCGCGGAAGAGGGGGCCGGCATCCTTCGCCACGTCGCCGAGGTCACCGTCACCATCGCGAACATCGGCGACGCGGTCGCCGGCGAGTCGGTGACCAGGTTCTGGCTCAGCGGCGCCGGCGTCGACCGGGAACTTCGCGTGATCCACACACCCGAGGTGCCTCCCGGCGAGGAGATCGAGATCACCGCGCTGTGGGACCTGCGCGACGGGCCGGGAGACTACACGATCACGGTGACCGCGGACGCCTTCTCGCAGCTCGCCGAGGCCCGCAGGGACAACAACGTGGCGCGCGCCCACGTCACCGTCAGGGGCGAGCGCGTCGAGCTCACGTGACGCGCTCGATGACCAGCGGCAGCAGGTCGGGACGGGACCCCTCCGGCGCGATCTCGACGGCGCCCTCCAGGGCGGCCAGCGCCCGCTCGAACCGGGCCGGCTCGTCGGTGTGCAGCGTCAGCAGCGGATCGCCGCCGCGGACGACCGCGCCCGGCTTGACGTGCAACTCCACCCCAGCGGCTGCGTGCACCGGATCCTCCTTACGGGCCCGGCCTGCCCCGAGACGCCACGCGGCGACTCCGATCGCCAGCGCGTCCAGCTTCGTGACCACACCGTTGGCCCGTGCAAGCACCGGATGCGTCTCCGCTGCGGCGGGCAGCGGCGCGTCCGGGTCTCCTCCCTGGGAGATCACCATCGCCCGCCAGACGTCCATCGCCGCACCGTCGTTCAGCGCGTCGGCGGGGTCCCGGCCGCCTTCGAGCCCGGCGGCGGCAAGCATCTCACGCGCCAGGGTGACCGTGAGCTCCACCACGTCCTCCGGGCCGCCACCGGAGAGCACCTCGACGGCCTCCCGGACCTCCAGCGCGTTGCCGGCCGTCAGGCCCAGCGGCGTCTGCATGTTGGTGAGCAGCGCGACCGTGCGCACCCCGGCGTCGGTGCCGAGGTCGACCATGGTGCGTGCCAACT
>CAZMXH010000218.1:0-6089 GCA_964570165.1 uncultured Actinomycetes bacterium | reverse complement strand
GTGGTGGGGCCGACCGCCGGGGAGCGCCGGGGAGCGCCCCACCACCGCTAGCTGTCCAGCTGCAGGCCTCCCACGCGGCCTGCAGCCCACCGTGATGAAGGACGCCATCGATGAGCGATACCGTAGAGATCGCGCCGCCGTCCCCGCCGTCGTGGAGGCGGCTCACCGGGAGACGCGGGCACCGAAACCGGTTCACCGCCCGGTTCGATCTGAAAGCCACGCCCTACCTGCTGGTCTCGCCGTACTTCGTGCTCTTTGCGATCTTCGGCGCCTTTCCGGTGGGCTTCACCTTCTGGGTGTCACTGCACAGCTGGCAGCTTGCCGGCGAGAAGACCTGGCTCGGCACGGACAACTACGAGTTCCTGCTGACCTACGGTCCGTTCTGGAACTCGATCGGCAACACGCTCGCGATGTTCGTCATCGCCACCGTGCCGCAACTGCTCGCTGCGCTGTTCATTGCCAACGCCCTGAACAAGCGCATGCGGGGCAGGTTGGCGTGGCGGCTGTCCATTCTTGCCCCCATGGTCACGTCGGTCGTCGCCGTGGCGATCGTCTTCAACCAGCTCTATGGCCTGCGCTATGGCATGATCAACTGGCTGCTCGGGGAAGTGGGCATCGGAGCGATCGACTGGCGCGCCAACTCGTTGCCGGCATGGATCGCGATCTCGTCGATGGTGGACTGGCGCTGGACCGGCTATAACGCCATCATCTACCTGGCCGCCATGCAGACCATTTCGCGCGACCTCTACGAGGCTGCCGCGATCGACGGGGCGACGCCCCGGCGACAGTTCTGGAGCATCACCGTCCCGCAGCTCAAGCCGGTGATCATATTCACCGTCTTCATCTCGACCATCGGTGGCCTGCTGCTGTTCGCCGAGCCGATGATGTTCGGCGGCGGCGACTTCTCGGGCGGCACGACAGGCCAGTTCCAGACGGCGGCGATGTTCATCATCGAACTGTTCCGCAACCGCAACAACTTCGGCATGGCCGCGGCCGCGGCCTGGATACTGTTCCTGCTCATCGTGGTGGTCGCCTTGATCAACTATCTGATCATCAGCCGGATCCGGGGATCGAAATGAGCGCCGCCGGCACGGCAACGGACCGGTCGGCGACGGGTCCGAGGCACCAGCGCGCCCGCCGTCAGCGCCCCGGTACGCAGAAGTCCGTCGCGACGCAGCCATGGGATCCGACACCCCTGACGCGCCTCACGCTCGCAGTCGCCATAGTGCTGTCGTTCTTCCCGCTGTGGTGGATGATCGTCATCGCCAGTCGCACCAACGCCGACGCCACGAGGTTCCCGCCTCCCATATTCCCGGGGGGAAACCTCGACGATAACATCCGTACTGCATTGACGGACGAATCGTCCAACCTGGTGACCGGATTGGTGAACTCAATAATCGTCGCCAGTACGGTCACTTTCGGCGTCGTTGTTATCTCCACAATGGCCGGCTTCGCATTCGCCAAACTGCGGTTCCGAGGCTCGACCATACTGTTGGGGACGATTCTGCTCACCATGACCGTGCCGCTGCAGCACGTCGGAGTCGTTCCGCTGTACATCATGATGGTCGACCTCGGCTGGTCGAACACGCTGCATGCCGTGATTCTCCCCTTCCTCGTGAACGGCTTTGGCATCTTCCTGATGCGCCAGTACACGATCCAAGCCGTGCCGGACGAACTGGTGGAGTCGGCCAGGGTCGACGGCGCCTCTGTCATGCGCATCTACTGGAACGTCGTGTTACCCGCCGTGCGACCCGGCATGGCGGTGCTGGCGCTGTTGACCTTCATGCTCAACTGGAACGAGTTCCTGTGGCCGCTGCTGATTCTCGATGCCAACAACCCGACGGTTCAGGTCGCCATCCGGCAGTTACAGCAGAGCAACTACAGCGCTGACTTCGCCATGCTCTTCACCGGAACACTGATTTCCATCGTCCCACTTGTTGTCATCTTCGTCGCTTTCGGCAAGCAGATAATGGGTGGAATCATGGAGGGTGCGGTGAAGGCATGACGGCCGGCGGGCCGGAAGCAACGAGAATCGTACGGCGAGGGGAGAGCTTTGTGACACGTCAGGCGCCGCCGGGCTTCCTGTGGGGTTCCGCCACAGCGGCATTCCAGGTCGAGGGGTCGACGACGGCGGACGGCCGGTCGGACTCGATTTGGGACAGTTTCAGCCGGCGGCCGGGCGCAATCATCAACGGAGATACCGGTGAGCCTGCGGCGGACCACTACCGGCGGATGCGAGACGACGTTGCGCTGATGGCCGAGCTCGGCCTGACCTCCTACCGGTTTTCGATCTCGTGGCCGCGTGTCCGGCCGGACGGTGGCCCGGTCAACCAGGCCGGCCTGGACTTCTACCGGCGGCTGGTGGACGAGTTGCTCGCCCGGGGGATCGTGCCGTGGGCCACGCTCTACCACTGGGACCTGCCGCAGGCACTCGAGGACGCCGGCGGCTGGCCGTCGCGCGCGACGGCGTACCGGTTCGCTGAGTACGCCGATGCGGTGTACAGCGCCCTGGGCGACCGGGTGCCGTACTGGACGACGCTGAACGAGCCGTTCTGCGCCGCGCTGCTCGGCTACGCGAGCGGTGAGCACGCGCCAGGCAGGGCCGAGCCGGAAGCCGCCGTCGCCGCAGTGCATCACCTCCTCCTTGCTCACGGACTCGGCGTCGAGGCCATCCGGGCACGCAACCCGCGAGCGACGGTGGGCATCACGCTCAACTTCGCGTCCGTCGCGCCGTTGGATCCCGACGATCCCGCGGACGTCGAGGCCGCGCGGCGGATCGACGGGCTGCAGAACAGGTTGTTCCTCGAGCCCGTCCTCCGCGGCTCTTACGCGGCAGACGTGCTCGCCGACCTCGCCCCGTTCGGCCTGACCGACCACATTCGCGACGGCGACGTCGAAGTGGCTGCGGCGCCCGTGGACCTGCTCGGCGTCAACTACTATCTAGGCAACACCGTGTCAGCGCGACCGGAGCAGCCGGCGCCGCCCAGCCGTCTCGTGACACCCCGCCCGCCTGGCTCGCCGTGGGTCGGCGCGGAAGATGTCAGCTTCCACCGGGTGGGCCGGCCGGTCACCGGTCAGGGCTGGGAGATCTATCCGGAAGGGTTGACCGAACTGTTGACGTGGCTGCACAAGGAGCACCCAGGCGTGCCGCTCTACGTGACCGAGAACGGCGCTGCCTTCCCCGACACTGTGGTCGACGGTGCGGTGCACGACCCTGACCGGATCGAGTACCTCGCCGCTCACCTGAATGCCGTGTTCGACGCGGTCGACGCGGGCGCCGACGTGCGCGGGTATTTCTACTGGTCGCTGCTCGACAACTTCGAGTGGGCGTGGGGGTACGGCCAGCGCTTCGGGCTGGTGTACGTGGACTTCGACACGCAGCAGCGCATCGTGAAGTCGAGCGGCCGCTGGTACGCCGACACCATCGCGGCCAGCGCTGCCGCCGGGGGGTGAGCGAGGTGCCTCCTGGCAACAAGCTGCCGACCCTCGAGGAGGTGGCGCGGCTGGCGGGCGTCTCCCGGGCGACGGTGTCGCGGGCAATCAACGGTGGTGCGCGGGTAAGTCCGGAGGTGCGGCACGCCGTCGAGCGCGCGATCACGGAGTTGGGGTATGTCCCGAACCGGGCCGCCCGCTCGCTGGTGACACGGCGCACCGACTCCGTCGCGCTGGTTGTTCCGGAGACGGGCAGCAAGTTCGTGAACGACCCGTTCCTGACCGGTGCCCTGCAGGGTGTGACCGCGGGTCTGGCAGCCACCGACTTTCAACTCGTCCTGCTGATCGCCCATCAGGCGGGAGACACCGACCGTCTGCTGAAGTACCTCCGGGCCGGCCACGTGGATGGCGCGTTGGTGATCAGCCACCACCGGGAGGACCACCTGCCCACCGAACTGGCGCGGGCCGGGCTTCCTGCCGTGTTCCTCGGCCGGCCGCTGGAGTCGGGCGAGGCGGAGGTGTCGTACGTCGACTCGGACAACGTCGGAGGCGGGCGAGCGGCCACCGAGCACCTGGTGCGACGCGGCTGCACGCGGATCGCCACCATCGCGGGCCCGCAGGACATGCCCCCGGGGGTGGACCGGCTGGCCGGCTGGCGGGGCGCCCTGCGCGACGCGGGGTTGCCGGATGACGCGGTCGCGTACGGCGATTTCACCGCGGAAAGCGGTGCCGCGGCGATGAACTCGCTGCTCGCGCAGTGGCCCGATCTCGACGCCGTGTTCGTGGCTAACGACCTGATGGCGACCGGCGCGTTGCGGGTGCTTCGGGAGTCCGGCCGGGCGGTGCCGGACGATGTCGCGGTCGTCGGCTTCGACGACTCGCTGCTCGCGGCGGCGACCGAGCCGCCGCTGACGACCGTTCAACAGGCGGCCGAGCGTCTCGGCCAGCGGATGGCCGAACTGCTGCTGCAACGCCTGCGCGGCGAGCCGCTGCGGCCCGGCGGCGAGATCCTCCCCACGGAACTCGTGGTCCGGGCGTCCGCGTAGGCGCGGGGGTGGCATGCTGGCCGACCATGAGGCTCGGCCGATGCACGCACATCGATCACACGTGGTTCGTCGCGGCGCGGATCGTGAAGCCGCCGAAGAGGGACTAGCGGCTGACCGTGGCGGGTGACAGGCCGGCAGTCCGCCGGCTCGACGAACTGTTGCGCAAGGTGACCCGGTGAGGCTGTTCGCCGCCGTCATCCCTCCACCGACGGTGCTGGAGCACCTCGCGGCTGCAGTGGCGCCGGTCCGGGACGACGCGCTGAGGTGGACGCTCACGGACGCCTGGCACCTGACCCTGGCGTTCTACGGGGAGGTCGCGGACGACCGGGTTCCGGAGCTCGCCGAGCGGCTGGCGCGGGTAGCGCGCCGGCATCGAGCCGTCGAGGTCAGCTTCGCGGGCGCAGGCCGGTTCGGCTCGCGGATCCTGTGGGTCGGCTGTGCCGGCGACGTGGAGCCGCTGCGCAGGCTGGCACGGTCGTGCGTCGCCGCGGGACGCCGCGCCGGGGCTCAGGTGGACGAGAGCCGTCCGTTCCGCGCGCACGTGACGCTCGCCCGAGCGCCACGTCCGATGAACCTCCGGCCGTACGTCGACGCGCTCGCTGGCTACGCGGGCCCGACCTGGACGGCGCGCCAGGTGGCGCTGGTGCGCTCGAATCTCGGCGCCGGCGAGGGAGGGCGCCCGCGGTACGAGACCCAGGCCGAGTTCGACCTGGCGGACTGACACGGGCACCCTGGCCGATCGGCGGCCGCATGCGACGGATGACCGATCCCATCCCCTCCGCATAGCGCCGAAGTCCGGACGTTCGGCCGATCCCGGCGCCCGGGAACCGCCGGTTAGCGTTGATCTCGAGCGCTCGACGGGGGAGTAACGAAACAGATGCTCGACCGGAGTGTCGCGGGGGTGCTCATAAGGCGCGCCCGGCCGCTCACCACCCATGCGGTCGGGCGCATCCCCCTGCCCGGGGCGCGTTCGATCACGTTCGGCAGGGTCACCCATGCCGCGACAGGTATGCAGCCCTCGTGAGGTGAGGGTGACTCTGCCGAACGTGATCGAACTCTGACTACAGCCGACTCACGATGTAGTCGACGCAGGCGGTGAGCGCCTCGACGTCGGCCGGATCGATGGCAGGGAACATCGCGATGCGCAACTGGTTGCGGCCCAGCTTCCGGTACGGCTCGACGTCCACGATCCCGTTGGCGCGCAGCGTGCTCGCCACGGTGGCCGCGTCCACGGACTCCGCGAGATCCACCGTCCCCACGACCAGCGACCGCGCGGCCGGGTCGGAGACGAACGGCGTCGCGTACTCGCTCTTGTCGGCCCAGGTGTACAGCCGGTTCGCCGAATCGGCGGTTCGTCCGACCGCGAACTGCAGGCCGCCATTGCCGTTCAGCCAATCGAGCTGCTCGACAAGCAGGAACAGGGTGGCGAGCGCGGGCGTGTTGTTCGTCTGGTTCTTCCGCGAGTTGTCGAGCGCGATCCCGAGATCAAGGAACGCGGGGATGTACCGGCCGGTCGCGGCGATCTCGCCCACCCGGTCCAGCGCGGCCGGGGACATCGCGGCCAGCCACAGCCCGCCGTCGGACGCGAAGCACTTCTGCGGGGCGAAGTAG
>CAZMXH010000217.1:0-6160 GCA_964570165.1 uncultured Actinomycetes bacterium | reverse complement strand
GTCCTCTGCCGTGGGCTCGCCCCCGGACCCGTCGCCAAACAGGACGACCTCGTCGCCGGCCGCGGCCTGCGCGTCACCGAGGTCGACGACGAACTGGTCCATGCACACCCGCCCGGCGACGCGCCGCACCGCTCCGGCTGCGAGGATCGGAGCGCCCGGAGCGCCGGCGCCGCCCGAGCCGTGCCGCGGCACCCCGTCGGCGTAGCCGAGCGGCACCAGCCCCAGGCTCGTCTCCCGGTCGGTGACGTGGGCGTGGCCGTACGAGACTCCCTGGCCCGCCGGCACCCGCTTGACGAGCGCAAGGTTGGCGCGCACCGACATCGCCGGGCGCAGCCCGAGCTCCGCCGGGCCTGCCTGGTCCGGGATGGGAGACAGCCCGTAGACCGCCAGGCCGGGACGGACCAGGTCATAGTAGGTGTCTGGGCGGGTCAGCGTCGCCGCCGAGTTCGCCAGGTGCCGCGCCTCGGGGCGCAGGCCGCGGGACTCCGCAAGCGTGACGGCCTCCTCGAACAGCCGCCGCTGTTCGTCCACGGTGGGATGCCGCGGCGCGTCCGCGATCGCGAAGTGCGACCACAGGCCCACCACGCTGACCCGGCCGTCCGCCTCTGCCTTGGCGGCGGCGTCGACGAGTTCCGGCCAGCCGGCGACCGTCGAGCCGGCCCGGCCAAGCCCGGTGTCGACCTTGAGGTGCAGCCGCGCAGGCCGACCGACGGCCTCCGCCGCTGCGGCGATCTCGGACACGGCCCACGGCGCGGACGCGGAAACGTCCACATCGGCGGCGATCGCGTCGGCCCACCGCTCACCCGGCGCGGCCAGCCAGGCGAGCAGCCTTCCCTCCACCCCGGCCCGCCGCAGGAGCAGCGCCTCGGTGAGCACCGCCGTGCCGAGCCAGGTGGCTCCCCCGGCGAGCGCGGCACGCGCAGCCGGGACGAGCCCGTGGCCGTAGCCGTCGGCCTTGACGACGGCCATGAGCTCGGCATTCCCTGCGCGGCTGCGCAGCGCGGCGACGTTGTCCCGGATCGCGCTCAGGTCGACCCGGACCTCCCCATGGGGGACGGGCGTCTCGTCCATGCGCCCGATTCTGCCCGCTCACCGCATTGATCACGTAAACCACCCGGCTGTGTCCCTCGACAGGCTCGCTTGCCTGTCGAGGGACCTAGCCGGGTGGTTTACGTGATCAATGCGGTGGAACGCCTGCGGCAGCGCGTCCAGCACCTCCGTCGCGCTCGGGTAGCCCGCCCGCCGAGCCGCGAGCCGCCCGGCCACGCCGTGCACGTACGCAGCGACGCTGCCGGCGTCGAGGGGACTCAGCCCGGCGGCTAGCAGCGAACCCGCCAGGCCCGACAGCACGTCGCCGGAGCCCGCCGTGGACAGGGCCGCCGTGCCGGTCGGATTCGCCCGTACCCGGCCGCCGGGCTCGGCCACGAGCGTCGTCGAGCCCTTGAGCAGAACCGTGGCGTTCCACCGGCGCGCCGCTTCGGTGACGTAGTGCAACCGCCGGGCCTCAACGTCCGACCGCGGCACGTCGAGCATCCGTCCGAGTTCCCCAGCGTGCGGCGTGAGCAGCGCGGGCGTGTCGAACCTCTCCGGTAGCTGACGCAGGCCGTCGGCGTCGATCAGCACGGGCACACCCTCGGCCACTGCGTCGGCGACTTCGCCGCCGACCGCTCCGGCACCGAGCCCCGGCCCGACCACCCAGGCCTGCACCCGGCCCGCGGCCCCGACGACCTGCGGCCACTGCGTCCGGACGACGTCTGCCGCCTCACCGGGGAACCGCACCATGCCGGCGCCGCCCCGGACGGCGCCCCCTACGGTCAGCACCGCCGCGCCCGCGTACTCGCGGGAGCCGGCGCGCACGCCCACCACGCCGCGACGGTACTTGTCGGCGTCCCGGCCCGGCACCGGCAACAGCCGGGCAACGTCGGCATCCTCGAGCACCTCCACCGGCGGGTGCGGAAGGTACGGCCCGAGCCCGATGTCGACGTCCTCGACGTGTCCGGCGGCGGCCGCCGCCGGATCGACCACGAGAGCGATCTTGCGAGCGCCGAACGTGACCGTCACATCCGCGACGACATGCGCGCCCGGCGCCTCGCCGGTGCTCGGGTCCACGCCGCTCGGCAGGTCGACGGCGACAACCAGCCCCCCGCGGGCGTGGGCAAGCTCCGCCAGCCGGGCCGCCTCGTCGCGGAGCCCGCCGCGCCCGCCGATGCCAAGCAGGCCGTCGATCACGAGATCGGAGCCTCCTATCGACCGGTCCGGGTCGGCGGACACCCGGCCGCCGGCGGCCCGCAGTGCTGCCAGCCCACCGGCGTGCGCGCGCTCCGGGCGGGCCAGGATCGCGTCCACCCGCGCTCCTCTGCGCGCGAGCCGCGCCCCCGCATAGAGCGCGTCGCCGCCATTGTCGCCCCCGCCGACGAGCAGCGTGACCCGCACGCCGTACGCCCCGTTCAGCATCCGGGAGCAGCATGCGGCCAGCCCGGCAGCCGCGCGCTGCATCAGAGTGCCGGCTGGCAGCCTGGACATCAGTTGCTGCTCGGCCGCCCGAATCTGGTCGACGTCGTACGCGCCGATCACGGCTTGCCCTCCAGGACGACCATCGCCGACGCGAGCCCTGCATCGTGCGAGAGGGACAGATGAATCTGCTCGACTCCCAGCAAATCACACCGCTTGGCGACCGTCCCGGCGACCACGAACCACGGACGGCCGTCCTCGCCGCTGACCACCTCGGCGTCGTGCCAGTGCAGGCCGGTCGGCGCTCCGAGCGCCTTGGCCAGAGCCTCCTTGGCCGCGAAACGAGCCGCCTGGGACGCCATCGGCCGACTGCGCTCTGCGACGGTGAACAACCGCTCGGCGAGCGCGGGAGTCCGCTCGAGTATCTCGGCGAAGCGAGCCACGTCGACCACGTCGATGCCCACACCCACGATCACGCGCCCAGCCTCGCATACCCTGCCCGTCGTGGCAGAGGTCTTCGCCGCCGCGCTCGTCGTCGTCCATCTCGGGCTGCTCGGCACCTGGCTCGGCTCGATGCTGTACAGCCTGCTGGTCGTGCAGCCACGCGCGGCGCGGTTCTTCGGGACGGACGACGACGCCCGCGAGGCGTTCCTCCTCACGCTCGGCGCCGGCAACCGCCGACCTGTGCTGGCAATCATCGCGGCGGCCGTCACCGCCGGTGTGCTGATCCCGGTGTTGCGGCAGGACGGTGTGCCGGCCTACGGCGCCAGCAGCATCGTGGTCGCCGGAGCCGCGGCAGTGTTCATCCACGTCTCCTGGCGGCTGTGGCCCCGGCGAGTCTTCGCGCTGCCGGAGGAGCGGGCGGCGCACAGGGCTGCACTGCACCGGGCGGCGCTCGCGCTGGTGGGCCTGGTGGGTACGGCGTTCGTGCTGGCCGTCGTGGCGGCGATGGTCTCCGGCCCCGGCTGACCCACGTGCCCTCCCCTTGCCGCACCTCGCTCGGACAGCTACCTTGTACCGCATGGAACCGGGCGGTACCCGCTATCCGCTCTCACAACTGCGGCGGGGCGTGCTCGAGTACTGCGTGCTCTCGTTACTCGTGGACGAGGACCGCTACGGCTTCGACCTGGTACGGCGGCTTGGCGAGGTGGACGGCTTGGTGACCAGCGAAGGCACGATCTACCCGCTGCGGTCCCGCCTCCGGCGGGACGGGTGGGTCACGACGAGGTGGGCAGAGTCCGAGACCGGCCCGCCGCGGCGTTACTACGCCATCACCCCTGCCGGGCGGCGGGCCCTGCTGGCCTTCGCCGACGAATGGCGGCGCTTCCGCGACGCGGTCGACCAGCTGCTACCGGGAGGCTCCGGATGAGCCCTCCCACCGTCGACGAACTGGTCAGCGACTACCTGGCCCGGCTCGAGGAGGCGGCTCGGGAGCTGCCGGCAGGCCGACGCACGGAGCTGCTCGACGAGATCGGGGAGCACATCGACGCCGCCCGAGAGGCGGGCGCGGGATCCGACGAGGCTGCGGTTCGGACCATGCTCGACCGGCTGGGCGAGCCCGAGGACATCGTCGCCGCCGCCCTCGCCGAGGACGCCGGAGCGCAGCCTTCCGCGGGCAGTGCGGCAGCGCCGGCCGGTGCGGCGCGCCGTCCCGGCACCGGGCAGGCGCTCGCGGCTGTGCTGCTGCTCACCGTCGGCTCGCTCATTCCCGTGGTGGGGTGGGCGGTCGGTGTCGCCCTGCTGTGGGCCTCGCGGTTGTGGCGGCCGTCGGAGAAGCTGCTTGGCACCCTCGTCGTGCCGGGCGGCCCGGGCCTGTTCTTCTGGTTCGGCACCCTGTTCGCCGTGCGGACGTGCGCAGCGACGGCGACCGGCTCCGCGTCCGGAACCGTCGAGGAGAGCACGACCTGCACCGTTGCGGGTTTGCCGCCGTGGCTCGGCACGTCCCTGTTCGCCGCCGGTTTGGTCGCGCCGTTCGTCGTCGGGGCCGTGCTCTACATGCGGGCGCGGGCTCGGGCCGCCGCAGCGCCGGCTGCGATGCAGGAACCAGCGCAGCCGGCGCCGACACCAGCCCCAGCCGAGCCCCCCGGCACCTCGCCGTGGGGCGGCTCCCAGATCGCCCCCGGGGCGCTGCGCGGCGCGAGCACCGTCGTCGCGATCGCGTTGCTCGGTCCGGCCGGCTTGCTGCTGGGCATGGTGGCGCTTGTCGCGGGGCTGGTGCTCGCGTGGTCGTCACAGCAGTGGACGCGACGCGAGAAATGGATCGCCACGGTGATCGCCGCCGTGCCGCCTGCGGTCGCCCTGCTCGGCGCCGTGGCCCTCATCATGATGTGGCGGGTGATGTGAGATGGCCTTGGGTGCAGGCCTGCTGTTCCTGCTCGGGCTCGTCGCCGCTCTCGGCCCTGGCATGGCGGCGGTCTACCTCGCGGTTGCGCTCAACCGCCGCCGTTGAGCTCGAGCCGCCGGTGTCGGCCGGTCGGACGGGTGCCGCCTGTTGCGTCCCACGCCCTCGGCTGGGCCGCCCACCAGGGTCGGCCGCGCGTCACCATGCCCGCGTCCCTGCCGCGGTAAGGGTGACCCTGCCGAACGTGATCGAACTACTCCACGGTGACGCTCTTGGCGAGGTTGCGGGGCTGGTCGACGTCGAACCCGCGCGCACTGGCCATCTCGCAGGCGAACACCTGCAGCGGCACCACGGCGACCAGCGGCTGCAGCAGCGTCGGGCACTGCGGCAGCCGGATGAGGTGGTCGGCGTACGGCGCGACGGCCTCGTCCCCCTCCTCCGCGAGGACGATCGTCCGCGCTCCCCGAGCGCGCACCTCCTGGATGTTCGACACGATCTTGTCGTGGATGACCGACCGACCGCGCGGTGAGGGCACGACGACGAACACCGGGACACCGTCCTCGATCAGCGCGATCGGCCCGTGCTTGAGTTCGCCGGCGGCGAAGCCCTCCGCGTGCATGTACGCGATCTCCTTGAGCTTCAGCGCGCCCTCGAGCGCCACCGGGTACCCGACATGCCGGCCGAGGAACAACACCGAGGTCGTCCCCGCCAGCGACCGGGCGAGCTTGCGCACCGGCTCCATGGTCTCCAGCACGCGCTCGATCCGGTCCGGCATCGTGGCCAGATCGCGCAGCACGGCGGCGACCTCGTCGCCCCACTTGGTGCCGCGTACCTGCCCGAGGTACAGCGCCACCAGGTAGCAGGCCACGATCTGGGTGAGGAACGACTTGGTCGAGGCGACAGCCACCTCGGGACCGGCATGGGTGTAGACGACCGCGTCCGACTCGCGCGGGATGGTCGCGCCGTTGGTGTTGCAGATGGCAAGGACCCGCGACCCCTGCTCGCGGGCGTACCGCAGCGCCATCAGGGTGTCCATCGTCTCGCCGGACTGGCTGACCGCCACGATCAGCGTCTGCCGGTCGACCACGGGGTCGCGGTAGCGGAACTCGCTGGCCAGCTCCACCTCGCACGGGATCCGGGTCCAGTGCTCGATCGCGTACTTCGCCACCATGCCGGCGTAGTGCGACGTCCCCGCCGCGATAATGATGATCTTGTCGACGTCCCGCAGATCGTCGTCGGACAACCGCATCTCGTCGAGTACCAGGTTCCCCGCCTCGTCGACCCGGCCGAGAAGCGTGTCTGCGACGGCCCGCGGCTGCTCGGCGATCTCCTTGAGCATGAAGTAGTCGTAGCCGCCCTTCTCGGCGG
>CAZMXH010000216.1:0-6197 GCA_964570165.1 uncultured Actinomycetes bacterium | reverse complement strand
GGCGCACCCCGTACGCCAAGCTGTCCGGCGGCCAGAAGCAGCGGCTGTCGATCGCACTCGCGCTCGTGGGGCAGCCGACGGTGGCCGTGCTGGACGAGCTCACCACCGGGCTCGACCCGCAGGCCCGGCGCGACACCTGGGATCTGATCGAACGCGTGCGGGACTCCGGTGTCACGATCGTGCTCGTCACCCACTTCATGGATGAGGCCGAACGGCTGGCCGACCGGCTCGCCCTGGTCGACGCCGGACGGATCGTCGCACTCGATACTCCGGCGGGGCTTGTCGAGCGCGCGGGCCAGCAGCAGCGGGTCCGGTTCCGCCCGTCCGCCCCGTTGGAGGACCGGCTGCTTACCGCGCTGCCCGAGGTGACGGCCGTGGAACGCAGCGGGCCGCAACTGGTCGTGACCGGTACGGGCAACCTGCTGCACGCCGTCACTTCCACGCTGGCGAGGAACCAGGTCATCGCCGAGGACCTCCGCGTGGAGCAGGCCAGCCTGGACGACGCCTTCGTCACGCTCACCAGCCACAACAGCGACAACTGAGGAGAGTTCTGACCGTGCATGCAATGTGGAAGCTCACCGCCACTGAAGGCAAGCTGTTCCTGCGGGAGCCGATCTCCGTCCTGTTCGGCGTCCTGCTCCCGACCGCTATCCTGCTCGGCCTCGGTGCGATCCCCGCTCTCCGTGCCCCAGCGCCGGACTTCGACGGTGCGCGCTTCGTGGACCTCTGGGCCCCGACCGCGCTCGTGCTCGGGATCGGCATCCTGGGCCTGCAGCACATCCCGTCGGTGCTCGCCACCTACCGCGAGAACGGCATCCTGCGCCGGATGTCCACCACTCCTGCCCATCCCGCCAAGGTGCTTCTCGCACAGCTCATCGTCGTCTTCGCGGCAGCCGCGGCGGCGGGCGTCCTGCTGGTTCTGTCGGCGTGGCTCGTTCTCGACATACCGCTGCCGCAACACCCGTGGTGGTTCGCCGGCGCCTTCCTTGTGGGCTTCGGCGCGGTGCTCGCCATCGGGACCCTGATCGCCGCGATCGCTCCGAACTCGCGGGGAGCGAACGGCCTGGCCATCTTCGCCTACATGGTGACGATGTTCCTGGGGGGAGTGTTCCTGCCACGGGTCTTCCTTCCCGACTTCCTCGTCCGCGCCGGCGACTTCACCCCGCCCGGCGTGCAGGCGCTACAGGACGCCTGGTCAAGCGACGCAGCGGTGGCTGCCGCTGTGGGTGCGGAGGCCGCAGGGCCGCCACAGCTCATGCACCTGGGGATAATGGTCGTGATCGCGCTGGCGGCCGGTTGGGCGGCCGCCAGGCTGTTCCGCTGGGAGTGAGCGCCCGATATGACCACCCAGCCGTCCCAGGCCCCGAGCGTTGGCGGCAAGGACTGGGACAAGTGGTACGAGAGACTCCTCGTCTACGTGCCGTGGCTGCTGCTCACTCCCGCCGCCGTGATCAGCCAGCTGCCACCGGACCAGTCCGCGCGGAACCGCCTGATCACACTCGGCCTGGTTGCGGTCGCCGCCGGCTGGGTCTATGTGTGGCACACCCGGGCTACGGCGGAACGGCGCGGGCGGACCCTCCCGATGGTCGTGTACTTCGCCGGCCTGCTGCTGCTCTTCGGAGCGCTGATGAGCCGCGACCTGATCTTCGTGCTGTTCACCATCACCGGCTTCTTCCACGCCTACAACCTCAAGCCGTGGCCGCTCGGGGTGGCCGGCGTGTTCGGCACGTCGGTCGTGCTCAACACGATGGCGATGGGCTTCCCCGACGGCAGCGCACAGGAGGTCGGTACCTACGTCGGCGTGATAGCGGTCCAGACGGCCGCGATCGGGGCCGGGATCGTCTTCTCCGAGAAGGCGATGAAGCGGGAGCAGCAGCGAGAACAGATGCTTCAGCGGCTTGAGCAGGCCCTCGAGGAGAACGCGGGACTGCAGGCCCAACTGCTGACGCAGGCGCGGGAGGCCGGAGTCCTCGACGAGCGGCAGCGGATGGCTCGGGAGATCCACGACACGCTGGCGCAGAACCTGACCGGAATCGTGACCCAGATACAGGCCGCACAGCGAATCTGGCATTCACCCGAGCAGGCCCGGCTGCATCTGGACAAGGCGCTTGGGCTGGCCAAGGAGGGCCTGGCCGAAGCGCGGCGCTCGGTCCAGGCGCTGCGCCCGCGGCAACTGGACGGCGCTCAGCTGCCGGATGCGCTCCACGACATGGCGCACCGATGGGCAGAGGGCGCGGACGTTGGGCTTCACCTCGACATCACGGGCGACCGGGTACCGCTCAGCCCTGCGATCGAGGTCGTGCTCTTCCGGGTGGCGCAGGAGGCGCTGACCAACGTCGCCAGGCACGCTGATGCCTCGAGGGTCGGCGTGACGCTGTCCTACCTGGGCGACATGGTGCTGCTCGACATCCGGGACGATGGAAAGGGCATGCAGGGCAACACCGGACGTGGCTTCGGGCTCAACAGCATGCGGCAGCGGGTGCGAAGCGTGGGAGGCAACCTCGACATCGAGAGCACCCCCGGCGAGGGAACCGCGATCTGCGCAAGCGTTCCGTCCATCACCGTGGAGGCAAAGTGATCAAGATCCTGCTCGCCGACGACCACCCCATCGTCCGCGACGGGTTGCGCGGCGCATTCGCGGAGGAGCGGGACATCGAGGTCGTCGGCGAGGCGTCCGACGGACGGGAGGCAGTGGAGCGGGCCGTCAGCGCGGGCGTCGACGTGGTGCTCATGGACCTCCGGATGCCCGGGATGGACGGAGTGCAGGCCATCACGGCGCTCCGCGAGCGGGAACCCGGCATCCGGGTGCTGGTGCTCACGACGTTCGATAGCGAGTCCGACGTGCTTCCCGCCATCGAGGCGGGCGCCACCGGGTACCTGCTCAAGGACGCGCCCGTCGACGAGCTGCTCCGCGCGGTCCGCGCCGCCCACCGCGGCGAGGCTGTCCTCTCGCCGTCGGTCGCCCGGCAGCTGATGGGGCAGGTACGCAAGCCGGGCGCAGCGGGCACGGTACTCAGCGAACGCGAGCTCGACGTGCTGCGTCTGGTGGCCGACGGCGCGTCGAACCGGGACGCCGCCGCGCGGTTGTTCATCAGCGAGGCCAGCATCAAGACCCACCTCCAGCACGTTTTCGACAAGCTCGGCGTGCGCGACCGGGCCGCCGCCGTCGCCGAGGCCTACCGGCGCGGCCTGCTCAGCTAGTACGGCCGCGGCTGATCACAAACTGGGCCTGGGCAACACCGAGTCGAAGCTCGCTCCCCCGACCTCGAGAGCAAAACTTCACCTCGGTGATCAAATCGTCGGTCGTTGCAGCAGATTCGGCCGTCATGCGCAAGTTTGATCACGGAGGTTGAGTTTCCCTCTTGAGGTCGCTAGCGACGAGGCGTCCGGTGGGAGGCGGCCAGCGCTCCCTGGCGTTTCGAGCGCAGCCTCCCCGCCTCCGCTCATGCCGGGTGGGGCCGGTAGGTGAGCACCAGGACGCCGGTGCCGGTCCGGTGGAGGTCGACGAGTTGCAGCCGACGCGGCTGGTCAATGCCGTCGAAGAGCCGTTCGCCAGCGCTCGTGCCGGCCACCACTGGGAACACCGCCAGCTTGAGCTCGTCGAGCAGGTCATGACGAAGGAGGTAGCGGACAAGCTGGGCGCTGCCGTGGACGCCGATGTCGTTACCCGCCGCCGTTTTCAGCCGGGCGACCTCGTCGGCGACGTCGCCGTTGATGAGGACGGCGTTCTTCCACGTGACCTCGCGCAGGGTGGTCGACGCGACGTACTTGGGTGTGTTGTTGATGAAGCTCGCGAACGGTTCCTGCGTCGACGTCGGCCAGTGCTGGGCCCACGCCTCGTAGGTGTTCCGTCCCAGCAGGACGGTGTCCTGGCGGTCGATCAGTGCCCTCAGCTGCCCGAGCATCTCGTCGTCGAAGCGGTCGAAGACCCAGTCCTGGGGGTTGTCCACGACACCGTCGAGGGCATAGATGAAGTAAGAGACGACTTTGCGCGTCACTGGGGTCCCCTTTGTGTTGGTAGCGGCTGCACGATGGAAGTGGAATCAGGAGATCGTCGCGACGAGTTGCTCAAGAGCCGTGCTCCAGCCCTCATGAAACCCGCGGTCGACGTGGCGCTTACGGGCGTCGGGATCGCCGTGCATCGCCAGCGCCGAGTAAGTCGTCCCGTGCCCGGCCCGCTCGAGTGTGATCACAGCTGTGAATGCCGGCAGCGGCGACGATGCCGCCGGCCGGAAGCCGGGGCCTAGCGCCGTCGTCCAGACGAGTCGTTCGTTCTCCCTGACCTCGAGATAGCAGGCGTCGGTTGCGTGCTCATCGCCGTCCGGCGAACGAAGCACGGTCCGGAAGGCACCGCCGGGCCGAAGATCGATCTCGCACTCGCTCGTCGTGAACGGAGCCGGCGCGAACCACCTCATCAGATGCTCGGGCACGGTCCACGCCTCCCAGACACGTTCCGGAGGCGCGGCAACGGTGCGCTCCAGCACTATGTCCAGCACCGGGTCGACGCGGAGATCTCGCGACCCGCTCACCGCCACTCCCCCCGCTCGGCAAGGTAGGCGTCGAGCTGGTCCAGGCGTCGCTCCCACGTCCTGCGCTGGACGACCATCCAACGCTCCCCGTGCACCAGCGGCTCCACGACCAGCTCAAACGTGCGGACGCGCCCGCGCTTGTGCGACGCCACCAAGCCGTCGCGCTCCAGGACCGCGAGATGCTGCATGAACGACGGCAAGGCCATGTCGAAAGGGCGCGCCAGCTCGGTCGTGGACGCAGGACCCGCCCCAAGCCGCTCGACCACCGCCCGCCGGGTCGAGTCGGCCAGGGAGTGGAACACCCGATCAAGCTCGGCAGATTGATTAGCCATATACCTAAGTTTGGCTGAAGAGCCATACTTAGGTCAATTCCTAAGTGTTGCCCAGCAAGCGCGTGGCCGGGATGCCGGACGGCGCCACCTTCAACGACGGCTCACCAGGCAAGGTCGTAAAGTCGTCGTGGATCACGAAAGCGGCTGGCCAGCGTGTCGCTGACCAGCCGCTTCATCGATGGTGGAGGTGCCGGGAATCGAACCCGGGTCCTTCGCCGTATCGTCAGGGCTTCTCCGGGCGCAGCCTGCTATGCCTCTACTCGGCTCCGGTGGTCACGCAGGCGAGTCCACCGTGACGAGCCCAGTCGCGTTAGTGTCCCTACCGGTCCCGCGACCGTACCGGTGGGTGAGCTTCCTCGCTGATGCCGAACACCGGGCCGGAAGCACTCCCGGGTCGACAGACTTCTTGTGCTCCGCCTCAGGCGGCGAGAGCGAAGTCAGTGCGCTTAGCGTTGGCACTTATTAACGTTGCCGCGTTGGTTAACGAGAACACGCGACATCCTCGGCCCGCTTCCCCTGGGTCAACGGATGAAGTCGAAACCGTTCACCCCCATGTTGAGTTGTCAATCCACTACCAAGGATAGCTTGGCGCCCGGACGGGCAGGCGTTGCCCGCACGGCCCGTCCAGGCTACCTGTACAAACGCCCACTTGGCCACTCGGATTCCCTGCGGGTTCCGGCAAGACGAGCGCGCCGCCGCGGCCTGGCGGCAACGGCTGTTTGATCCGGTTACTCGCAGGTAACCTGGGGGAGGAAGCGCCATCCCCAACGAAGGAGGATGCGATCCCCATGGCTACGACCACGGCCGGCGCCACCGCCGCCGACGAGCGCGAATCCCGCCGCGTCGCCGAGGAAGCCCGCGAGACCGAATGGCGAGCACCGTCGTTTGCGAAGGAGCTCTACCTCGGCCGCTTTCGCCTCGACCTGATCCACCCTCATCCCCGCCAGTCCGCCGAGGACGAGGAGCACAGCGAGGCGTTCCTGCGCCAACTGCGCTCGCTGTGCGAGAACGAGCTGGACGGCAGCGTGATCGAGCGCGACGCCATGATCCCGGACGAGTACGTCAAGAAGCTCGCCCGCCTCGGGGTATTCGGCATGAAGATCCCCCACGAGTACGGCGGACTCGGCCTCAGCCAGTTCGCCTACAACCGGGCGCTCATGCTGCTCGGCTCGGTGAATCCGTCCCTCGTCGCGCTGGTATCCGCGCACCAGTCCATCGGCGTCCCGCAGCCGGTGAAGATGGTCGGCACCGAGGAGCAGAAGCGCGCCTGGCTACCCCGCTGCGCGAAGGGCGCGATCAGCGCGTTCCTGCTGACCGAGCCCGACGTCGGGTCGGA
>CAZMXH010000215.1:0-6207 GCA_964570165.1 uncultured Actinomycetes bacterium | reverse complement strand
CCACCGGCGTGTTGATGGCCGTGTTCCTCGCCAACTCGGGGGGCGCCTGGGACAACGCCAAGAAGATCGTGGAGGACGGCTACCACGGAGGCAAGGGTTCGCCCGCCCATGAGGCGACGGTGATCGGCGACACGGTAGGCGACCCGTTCAAGGACACGGCCGGTCCAGCGATTAACCCGTTGATCAAGGTGATGAACCTGGTGTCGCTGCTGATCGCTCCGGCCGTGGTGATGCTGTCGATCGGCGAGAGCCAGAACGACATGCTGCGCTACTCGATCACCGGTATCGCGGTGCTGATCATCATCGCCGCGGTGTGGGCGACCAAGCGGCGTCCAGCCTCCATCGAGTCGGAGCCGGAGACCGCCGACGAGGTAGTCGCCTAGCCCGCGCTCCCAGCCCGATTGATCACGTTAACGACCGCATTGGGTCCTTGACCATGCCAGCAGGCATGGTCAAGGACCCAATGCGGTCGTTAACGTGATCAATCGGGCTAGTGGAGGGCGACCGACAGCAGCAGCACCGACGGCTCGACCGCGGTCACATCGTGACGCTGCGGCGGAACCGCGACGAGGTCGCCCCCTGCGAGTTCGATCTCGGACTGACCGGTGCGCAGCCGGACCCGTCCCTGCAGGCAGAACACCGACGCGTCCCCCGGGCTCTTGTGCTCGCCCATGACCTGACCCGCCTGCAGGGCGACGACGGTCTGCCGAAGGCGGGCACCGGTTCTGCCGTACACCGTCGTCGAACTCCGTCCGCTCTCCGCCCTTTCGGCCGCGGCGAGTTGCTCGGCCGCCAGCGTGTTGATCGACGCAACATCCATGTCTGGATGCTCCCACGGGTGGCCGGGTACGACACGACGCTGGAACGTAATACTGGACCAGTCAACTCCCGAAAGAAACGGAGACGGCCATGGCTCACCAGCCGCGGACGATCCACCCGGACGATATCCAGGACGAGCGCCTCGCCCAGGTGCCGCTGGCGGCGGCGTACACCTACGCCTATCTGCCCATCGTCCTTGACGACGCCGGACGCGCCAAGGACCAACCCGCCGTGCTCAACGGCTACCTGTGGCCCCTGCGCGCCGACGAGCACGGCACGGCCGCCATGGCGAGCGACCTCGAGGCACTCGTGGACGCCGGGCTGCTGTGCCGGTACTCCGTCGGCGACCGGACGTACATCCACGACCCGGCCTGGCGCACCCGCCAGCGCATCAGCCGGCCGGCGCCTTCGACGCTCCCGCCGTGCCCGACCCACGATGCCGCACCAGAAGACCTGATCGGCGACACCCTCCGGAAGGTCTCCGACCAGCTCAGCTCGTTCCTCAGTTCGGCCAGCGGCAGCTTCGACGAGAGCCGGCTCAGGGACGCCGTGACCCGGACCGTGGAGGACGTGACCTTCCTCATCGATCCGGAGAAGGCGGCAGTGTACGGCCAGAAGGTCCGGGAGTTCCTCGGCGAGGCAACCGGGCGGCAGCCCAGGCCCGCGGACGACATGCCCGAGGACGACCTCCCCGAGGTCACCGTCTGGGACGACGTCACCGACGACCCCGACCAGCGTCACTGACACCATCACCGCCGATCATGCGCAAGTGGTCCGACGCGCCGTGCGGCATCCGATCCTGAGCGGCGATGAGATCGCGCGCCTGCGGGACGCCTTGGTCGAAGCCGGTTACGTGGTCGACGGCGTGCGCAGCGCACTCGGCGAGGTAGGCAGCGCGGCGCTGGAGCGCAACGAGACGACCCCGGGCCGGCGCGCGACCACCGGGGGGACGCCGCTCGAGACCCTGACCCGGCTGTGGCCGCTCCAACGGCCCGTCCCCTCGGAGCGGGCGCGCGCCGCGGGCCTGCGGCTGGAGCCGCTGATCGCCGGCGGCCTGCTCGCCGACGACGGCGACCGTGTCCGTGCCCTGGTCGACGTGCGGCCGTACGCCGATGATGCGGGCGACTGGTGGGTCGTCAGCGACCTGACACCGGGCCTGGACGGGCGGATCGTCCCCGTCCCTACCGACCACGTGCTCGGCGTCAACGCGGCGTCGAGCACGCTCGCCCGGCTGACCGTCCGGGACCCCGTACGCACGGCGCTCGACCTCGGCACCGGGTGCGGCGTCCAGGCGCTGCATCTCAGCCGGCACTCCGCGGGGGTGGTCGCGACCGACGTCAACCCGCGGGCGCTCGCGCTCGCCTCGCTGACCGCCGGGCTCAACGGGTTGGACGTCGACCTCCGCCAGGGCAGCCTGTTCGAGCCGGTGGCCGCCGAGCGGTTCGACCTGATCGTGACGAACCCGCCGTTCGTGGTCTCTCCGGGCGGCCGGTACGCGTACCGGGACAGCGGGCTGCCCGGCGACGAGATCTCCCGGCGCGTGGTCGTCGAGGGCGCGGCCCGGCTGGCGGACGGCGGCACGCTGCAGGCCCTCGCCAACTGGACGCACGTCGCGAGCCAGTCGTGGCAGGACCGGGTGCGTTCCTGGGTGGCCGGTACCGGCTGCGACGCGTGGATCATTCAGCGTGAGGTGCAGGACCCCGGGGCCTACATCGAGCTGTGGCTTCGCGACAGCGGCGACGTCGCACGGCCGGACTACGTCGACCGGTACGACGCGTGGCTGGGGTGGATGGAGTCCCAGCGCATCGAGGGCATCGGGTTCGGCTGGGTGGCGCTGCGCGCGGCAGGGCACGCGGAACCGGAGGTCCGAGTAGAGGACTGGCCGTACTCTGTCGAGCAGCCGCTCGGCCCGCAGATCGCGACCTTCTTCGACCGGACGGCGGCGCTCCTCGCCGCCGGGTCGTCGGACGACGACCTGCAGGCGATGCGGTTTGCGGTCGCCGACGACGTCGTTCAGGAGCAGGTGGGGCCGCCGGGCGCAGAGCATCCGGCCCACCTCGTGCTGCGCCAGCAGCGGGGCCTGCGGCGGGCACGGGAGGTCGGCACCGCCGAAGCCGGCCTGGTCGGCGCGTGCGACGGTTCGCTCGCGGTCGGGCGGCTCATCGCGGCGCTGGCCGAGGTGCTCGAGCAGGACGAGGCGACGCTGCGCGCCGAGCTCCTGCCGCGGGTCCGGACGCTCGTGGCCGAGGGATTCCTCATCCCGGTTTCCTGATCACGTATCTTCGGCAGGTGTGAGTCCAGTCCGGCGCCGCGTGAACCGGCCGGCGACCGTAGGCGTGTAGTCGCAGGTGAGGCCAATGGGGGAAAACGGGCGGGTCGCCGTGCTTGCCGTGCTCGCCGTCGCGCTGAGCGCATGCGCCGCCGGAGGAGATCCGTCCGGGTCGCCAACGGGCCGGCCGTCGCCCGAGCGGGAGGGCACTAGCAGCCCAAACACGCCGCGCGGCTCGCTCCAGGAGATGCCAGGCGTCTCAGCGACGCTGCATCCGCCGGCCCGGTTCGACGGCGAAGCCGCCTACGACAGGGTCGCGTACCTCGCCGAGGAGGTCGGACCGCGCGAGGCGACGTCGGAGGCCTTTCACGAGGCCGCGAGCTGGGTCGGGGACCAGTTCGAGGAACTCGGCTACGAGGTGGCGGTCACGGACGTGCCCGTTCCGGAGGGCGACTCGGGCTACCGGCCGGAGTGGGGCACGGTCGTCGAGCCCGGGACGTCAGCGAACGTCGTCGCCGGCCCGGAGGGCCTTGACCCGTCGGAGCCGCACGTAGTGATCGGCGCCCATCTCGACTCGGTCAGGGTCTCGCCCGGCGCGGAGGACAACGCGTCCGGCGTCGCCGCCGTGCTCGAGCTGGCGCGGCTCGTCAAGGAGGAGCCGCCGGATCTGCCGGTCCGGTTCGTTGCGTTCGGCGCCGAGGAACCGCGCGGAGCGGGCGACGACATGCACCATTTCGGCTCCCGGCAGTACGTCCGCGCGTTGCCGGACGGCCACGGCGTGGTGGCGATGGTCTCGCTGGACAGGGTGGGCGTCACGGCACCGCGGGTGCCCATCTGCACCGGCGGCACTGGCACCACCGAGGTGATGGACGCACTGCTCGCAGCGGCCGACGCAGCCGAGGTGGACGCGGAACGCTGCGAGAACCGCACGAGCGACCACTGGTCGTTCGAGAAGGCAGGCATCCCGGCGGCCCGCCTCGGCAGCGTGCCGTTCTCCGGCTACCACTCGCCTGGCGACGTCCCCGAGGTGGTGGACGCCGCGCAACTCGACCGCGTCGGCACCATCGTGTGGACGTGGCTGCGCGACCTGGAGCCGTAGCCTGTCCGGATTCCGGCCAGCGGCTAGCCGACCGACTCCGGGTTCCCCGACTGCACGACCGCGACCTTGTCCGCCCGCGACGTGGAGTGCGGGGTGCCGGCGATCACGGCGATGCCCGTGCGGACAACCGCACGGAGCGCGCTCCACATCGTGGCCCGTTCGGCCCGTTCGAGGCCGGTGTCGACCGAGTCCATGAGGATGAGCTCGACCGGCGCCGCGACGGCCAGCGCAAGCTGGAGCAGCTGGAGCTGAAGCGGGGTGAGCTCGCGCACTGGCACGTCCGGGTCGGCGGCGAAGCCGACGAGCTCCGCCGCCGCTTCGAACAGGTCGGCCGGCAGCGCAGCGTGGTCGAGGTACGTGTCGACGCAATCGCCAACGCTGATCGACGGGTCGGACATTGCCGCGTCCGGCAACTGTGCGAGGGCCAGCCGGGCCCGGGCTGCCTCGGCCGCGTCCGGCACCGGGTGACCGCAGATCCGCAACGTCCCCTCGGTGGGCATGATCTGCGCGGCCAGCGTGAGCAGAAGCTGGGTGCGGCCGCCGCCCTCGGGACCGAGCAGCGCCACGAGCTCACCGGGCCGTAGGGTGAGATCGAAATCCCTGTAGGCCCAGCCCCCCTTGTCCCGCAGCCCCAGGCGGCGGGCTTCAACCACTGGTCGAGCAGGCACCGACGCCCCCCGTCTTCTCCCCGTCGTGCACCCCCGTGATTCCGACCGTAGCGGCTGCGTCCGCGCCATGTGTGCCAGATGCGCTGGATGGTTGCGGCGACGTGGGGACGGCTAGCGCGGCAACGGGCTGCCGGGAGTCTGCGCGTACCCTGGAGCGATTGACAACGCGCCGTGTCGGGGTGTCCTGTGTGGCTTACTGGAAGAGATCTCGGATACCGTGCGTTGTCCGTTCGAGTTGACAGCACACGCTGCGCTCATCGCACACTTCGCCTGTTGGCCCAGCCATGAGGAGCGTTCACCTTGGCCAAGAGTCCTCGCCGCCTCGTGATCGTCGAATCACCCGCGAAGGTGAAGACGATCGCCGGCTACCTCGGTGAGGGGTACGTCGTGGAGTCCTCGTTCGGACACATCCGTGACCTTCCCTCCAAGAAGAGCGAGGTTCCGGCTGCGAAGCGGGATCGGTTCGGCGCGCCGGTGGGTGTCGACGTCGAAGGCGGGTTCGAGCCGCTGTACATCGTCCCCAGCGGTCGGGCCAAGGAACAGGTGAAGAAGCTGCGAGCCGCCCTCCAGGACGCCGACGAACTGCTGCTCGCCACCGACGAGGATCGCGAGGGCGAGGCGATCGCATGGCACCTGCGCGAGGAGCTGCGCCCCAAGGTCCCGGTGCGCCGGATGGTGTTCAACGAGATCACGAGGGACGCCATCAGAGCCGCCGTCGAAAACCCCCGCGACATCGACGAGCACCTAGTCGACGCGCAGGAAGCGCGCCGCATCGTGGACCGGCTGTACGGGTACGAGGTGTCCCCGGTGCTGTGGCGCAAGGTCACCCAGGGGCTGTCCGCCGGGCGGGTGCAGAGCGTGGCGACCCGGATGGTCGTCGAGCGTGAACGCGAGCGGATGGCGTTCCGCCCGGCCGAGTACTGGGACCTGGTTGCCACTCTTGACACGGCGCGTGACGATGATCCCAGTTCGTTCGAGGCGAGGCTGCTGTCGGTCGACGGCCGTCGCGTGGCCGTCGGGCGCGACTTGGAAGCGCGCGGCCGGCTGGGGGGGCGCGGGGGGGTGTCGCCCCCACGCCGGGGCCGCCCGACGACGCCGCGCGCGGCCGGCTGAGGGAGCGCTCGGCGGACGTCGTGCTCCTCGACGAGGCGCGGGCGACCGCGCTGGCTGCTGGCCTCGAAGAGGCGCCCTTCGAGGTCAGGTCGGTCGAGTCCAAGCCCTACAGCAGGAAGCCGTACCCGCCGTTCCGCACCACCACGTAGCAGCACGAGTCGTCGCGCAAGCTGGGCTACGGTACCGCTCGCACCATGCAGGTGGCGCAGCGGCTGTATGAGAACGGCTACATCACCTAC
>CAZMXH010000214.1:0-6226 GCA_964570165.1 uncultured Actinomycetes bacterium | reverse complement strand
GCGGCTTCTACGACGACTCCTCCGCTGATTGCTCACGAAAACCACCCGGGTGAGTCCCACACCAGGCGCATAGCACTGGTGAGGGACACACCCGGGTGGTTTACGTGATCAATGGCGCCGGCCGTGAGGGGCCTTAGGCGCCGCCCGGCACGAATGCCGCCCCGTAAGGCTCCCATGAACGGCGAAGATGCGGCGGCTGCCCGATGTGGAAGGCCCACCTCAGGCGCGAGGCTCGATGGTGTCGCATACACGATCAGCGAGACGGAGAGCCTGATGCACCCCGAAACCATGCTGGCGACGGCCGAGGAGCGGGCCGCGGAGCTACGCCGCGAAGCCGATCGCGAGCGTCTGATTCGGTCGGCACGCCGTGCGAGCAGGGCGAAGCGGCCGTCCGGCTCCTGCCGGTAGCACATGGCATCAACAACGCCGCATGCCGTGCGCACCGAAGGAGGCGACATCATCACTGCCCGGCAGGGGTAACGCAGCTGCCGGCCGCGGGGTGACGCCGGCACCGGTCAACAGCATCGCAGCTGACCATGCTCGCAGCCCGGCGCATGCTTGACGGCAACTACGGCGAGGCGGCATGAGCTCGCCGACGAGGCGGTCGTGTCAGTACCGCGATTGGCGCGTCACAGCCCGGTAGTACTCGTTGGAGTCTGGGCGGTACAGCAGGAACAGGATCGCCACAGCCAGGGCTATCAGCGCCACGTTGAGAAGCACGCTGATATTCACCCCTTGCCCGAGCCCGATCACCGACAGCGTGCTGAACAGGGTGAACAAGATGGCGATCACTCCGAGGACCGTCGCGACGATTCGCGCCCAGGCATGGCCGCGCCGGTTCGCGAAGGCCATCCACAGCCAGAGGGCAATGGTAAGCACGCCCAGCAGTGCCAGGCTCCAGATGAATGTGGTTGCGGCGCTTTCGATCTCGCTCTCGGTCATGTCCAGGTCCTGACCGGCGAGCTCCTCACGAATGGCGTCGCGCTGCGGTAACAGCAGCACAGTCCACAGCAGCGACAGACCGGCTCCGACGTACATCAGCCGGACGGCGGCCAGGATGGACGCGGGGGGCTCTGCCTGCGCGGGCGGTGTCTCCCGCCAGGACGGCGGTTCACCCGCCGCCGAGCCCGGGTATGGCGGCGGCTGCTCCGGTGAACGGTCCTCGCTTTCGGACGGGGTGCCGTACGGGTCAGACGGGGGCGTGGTCATCGGCTTCCTTTCCTCGCACCGGCGATTCCACAGTACGGGTCGGGAGGCCTCGGCAGCAGCCGTCGGCCCGCGGTATCGGCGTCAGCAACCAAGCCGGCGCCCCCGCAAGCTGGCCTGCTGACCCTCACAGCCCTTGTTCGCCAGCTTCGGCGGCGGTGACGCAGGATGGTGTTATGCGTATCGGGGTGGGCCTGTCGACGTCGCCTGACCCGCAAGCCGCGGCGTCGGAGGCCGCGGGCGCTGCCGTGGACGGACTCACGGCGCCGACGCTGGCATTCGTCGTGATCTCGCGGCACCACGCTCGCAGGGCGGCGCGGGTGCTCGAAGCCGTGCACCAGACGGCGGCGCCGGAGTCGCTCGTGGGATGTGCGGCGGCCGCCGTGGTCGCCGGCCGGCGCGAGGTCGACGAGGAGCCGGCGGTGGCCGTGTGGCTCGCCGAGCTGCCGAGTCCCGTCGAGACGTACCACATGGAGTACGTGCAAACCTCGGCCGGCGCCGTCCTCGGCGGCTACCAGTTCGACCCGGTCGGCGCCGACACCCACCTGCTGGTGGCGGACCCGCACACGTTCCCGGCGTCGGTGCTGCTGTCGCACCTCAACCTGCACGCACCGGCCACGGCGGTGGTCGGCGGCTTCGCCGGCGGGGGGCGAGCCCCTGCGACCTTGCTCCTGGACACCAGGGTCATAACGTCGGGGGCGGTCGGCGTACGGCTTCCGGGAGTGGCGGTCCGTCCGGTGATTTCGCAGGGCTGCCGCCCGATAGGCGACCCGTACACCGTGACCAGTGCGCAGGACGGGATCATCGCGCAGCTCGCGGGCCGCCCGCCGCTGCGGCTGCTGGAGTCGCTGGTGGCCAGCCTGCCGCCGGACGAGCAGCGACTGGTCAGCACCGGCGTGCATCTCGGGGTGGCCCTCGACGAGTACAAGGCGGAGCTCGGGGTGGGCGACTTCCTGATCCGGTCCGTCATCGGCGCGGACGAGCAGACCGGCTCCATCCAGCTCGGCGAGCCGGTGGACGTGGGGACCACCGTACAGTTCCACGTCAGAGATGCCGTGAGCGCGGACGAGGACCTCTACCAGGCACTGACGCGGGCGGCGGAGGCCGGCCGGCCGGCTGGCGCGCTGCTGTTCACCTGCAATGGGCGCGGCCGGAGCATGTTCGACGAGCCGGACCACGACGCGGCGCTGGTAGGGAAGCTGCTCGGGGACATCCCAGTGGCCGGCTTCTTCGCAGCCGGTGAGTTCTGCCCGGTGGGCGGACGGAACTTCGTCCACACCTTCACCGCGTCGCTCGCGCTGTTCGACGAGGTGCCGGGCGACGGCTGAGCGTCCTCGCGCGAGCACGACGATCATCGCCCGGTGAAGGTGGCACACCGGTGAGATAGCCTCGGGCGCGATGGAGACAATCCCCAGCAAGGGCGCCTTTCACGCGGCCATGGCGGCAGTTCCTGTGATCGCCATCGTGCGGCTGCCTTCGGCTGCGGACGCGGTTGCCGTGGCCGCAGCCGTGCACGCTGGCGGCATCCGGCTGATCGAGGTGACGCTGACGACGGACGGCGCGCTGCCGTCGGTCGGCGCGATGCGGGAGGCCGGGCTCGACGGCCTGGTGGTCGGCGTGGGGACGGTCCGGACGGCGGCCGACGCGCGCCGGGCGGTGGACGCGGGGGCGGAGTACCTCGTGACGCCGACGACGCGGCTGGATGTGGTCGAAACGGCGCGCGAGGCAGCGGTCCCCGTCTTCTGCGGTGGACTGACGCCGACAGAGCTGGAGCTCGCCCACCAGGCGGGGGCGGACTACGTGAAGCTCTTCCCTGCCTCGGCGGTGGGACCTCGCTACCTGCGTGAGGTCCTGGCCCCGCTCCCAGAGCTGAAGGTGGTGCCCACCGGTGGTATGAACGCCACGAACATCCCGGAGTTCCGGGACTCCGGCGCGGTCGGAGTGGGCGTCGGGAGCGCGCTCGTGGACGCTGCGGTCGTTGACAAGGGCGGATGGAGCGAGCTCGAGCGACGCGCCGGGAGCCTGGTTGCCGCGTGGCAGGGGTGAGGTGCGCGGTGGCCGAGATCCACGAGCTGACCGCACTTCAGCTGGCCGCGGCCGTCCGCCGCCGAGAGGTATCGCCCCTCGAGGTCGTCGAGCACTCGCTCGAGCGAGCGGAGCGCCTCGGGCAGCAGGTGGGAGCGTTCGTTACGCTGACGCCGGAACTGGCGAGAGAGCAGGCCCGGGCGGCCGAGCGCACCCTCGTCGAGTTGTCCAAGTCGCCAGGCACGGCCGCGCAGGCGGGTGACTCGGCCGGTATGGCAAGTCCGGAAGGTGGGAACCTGCTCGGCGTACCGTGCCCGATCAAGGACCTGACCATGGTCGCCGGGGTGCCGATATCGGCCGGCAGCGCCGCCTTGCAGGGGACGGTGGCCACGGTGGATGACGGCATCGTGACCCTGCTGCGCCAGGCGGGCACCATAATGCTGGGCAAGACGACCACGCCGGAGTTCGGGCTGCCGTGCTACACCGAGCCGGACATCGCCCCACCGGCGCGCACCCCGTGGGACCTGAGCCGGTCGGCCGGGGGGTCGAGCGGGGGTTCGGCCGCCGCCGTCGCCGCCGGTATCGTTCCGGTTGCCCACGGATCGGACGGCGGCGGCTCGCTGCGGATACCGGCCAGCGCGTGCGGCGTCGTCGGGTTCAAGGCGAGCCGCGGCCGGGTGAGCCCAGGGCCGTACGGCGTTGACGGTCCGGCACTGGCGATCGGCGGCGTGCTGACGCGCGACGTCCGCGACACCGCGGCCCTGCTTGACGTGATCACTGCGCCCTGGCCGGGAGACCTGTTCCTGCTGCCGCCCCCCAGGTCGACGTTCCTCGAGGCCTGCGAGCGACCGGTGGGACGGCTGCGGGTCGGCGTGCTGACCACACCCGTCATCGCCGCCGACGCACCGGTCGATCAGGCGTGCCTGGACGCGGTCGACGAGACGGCGATACTGCTCGATGATCTCGGTCACCACGTCGAACCGGCACCGGTGCCGTTCCCGGCCGAGCAGTGGGCGTCGTTCGAGGCGATCTGGTCCGTCCTGGCGTTGACGATCCCGGTGCCGCCCGAGTCAGAGGGGCTGCTCGTCCCGCTCACCCGCTGGCTTAGGGCAAAGGGCCGGTCTGTCACGGGCCTGGAGTACGCCCACGCGGTATCCGCCGTCCAGACCATCACCCGGGAGGCCGCGGCTCGCTGGGAGCGGTATGACGTGATCCTCTCGCCGACGCTGGCCCGGGTCCCGGCCCCACTCGGCTCGCTGCGCGACGACGACGACCCGGAGGGCGACTTTCGGGCTCAGACCGAGTTCACACCGTGGACCAGCGTGTGGAACCTCACCGGCTGGCCCGCGGCCAGCCTGCCGCTGCATCGGGCCGAGGTGGGCGGGGTGACCCTGCCCGTCGGCGTCATGATCGGGGCTCCTGCCCTCGGTGCGGACGAGATGCTCCTGTCGCTCGCCGCCCAGCTCGAGTCCGCCCGGCCGTGGCACTCGGCCCGGCCCCCGGTCTGGTAGCTCGGTCGCTGCCTGCGCGATCGCCGCAGCGGCGCCCCGGCGGGGATAGCGACACGCCACCAGGCCCGCATGCCTGCCGGGGTAAGCGTGCCCCTGCTGAACGTGGTCAACCGGTGGCAGCGTCGTGGTCGCAGGCCTGCGCCCGGAGAGCGCGCTCGAGGTCGGCGAGGCCCTCGGTGACCAGCCGCCGCGGTGCGTCCGGAAGGTCTGCGTTGGCGTCGAGCCAGGAGCGGACGGTCGCCGCGGTTTCGGCGTCGGCCAGCACCCGGGGGAACAGCCCGGTGATGATCCGCTGCGCGGTGTCGGGCGTGCGCTCCTCCCAGACCCTACGGACGGCGTCCAGGTACGGCTGGACGTACGGCCGGAGGAGCTCGCGCTGCTCCGGCTGGCCGAAGCCGCTCACCATGGCCGCGAGGACCGCGTTGGGCAGCGTGTCCGACTCGACGGTCGCCGCCCACGCCGCCTCCTTGGCCTCGGTGGTGGGGCGGGCGGCCCGCGCGTACGCGGTCTGCCGTCGCCCGGTCGCGGTGTTGTCCCGCTCGAGCTCGGCATCGATCGAGCCGTCGCCCGCCTCGCCGATGATGACGAGCCGGTGCAGCAGCGACCAGCGCATGTCCGTGTCCACCGTCAGCCCTGGCAGGATGTCGCCGCCGTCCGTCGTCGCGAGCAGGCGGCGGACCTCGTCCGCATGCTCGGCGCTGGCCACCGAGGACGCCCACGCCTTCGTGAATGCCAGCTGGGCGTCGCTGCCGGGAGGTGCGCTGTGCGCCATGCGGTGCAACGCGCTGGCCCAGCGCGCCGCGAGAAGCATGCGGTCCGGCGGGTGGACATACAGGTCGATCGCTGCTCGCCCGGCCTGCAAGACCCGCTGGACGACCGCGAGGTCCGTCTCGGCCTCGACACCGCTGAGCACCACCTCGACGTACTCCCGCGCCGGCAGCTCGGCGTCGCGGAGCATGTCGGTCACAGCCGTCCAGCACAGCGCGCGGGGCAGCGACTCGGAGATCTTTCCGATCCCGCCCACAAGGGTCTCGCGAGAGCGCTCGTCCAGCCGGATCTTGGCGAACGTCAGGTCGTCGTCGTTCACCAGCAGCAGGTCGGGCTGCCGGACGCCGGCGAGCTCCGGGACCTCGGTGCGCTCACCGGTAACGTCGAGCTCGACGCGGTTGCGGCGGACCAGCCGGTCGCCGGAGTGGTCGTACAGCCCGATGGCGAGCCGGTGCGAGCGCAGCGTGGGGTGCTCCTCGGTAGCGCTCTGCTCCACTGCCACCGAGGCGTAGGTTCCGTCCTCGCCGACCTCAACGCGCGGCGTGAGGGTGTTGACACCGGCGGTTTGCAGCCACTGCTTGTTCCAGGCCGACAGGTCGCGCTCGCTGGTGCGCTCGAGTTGAGCCGCCAGGTCGGCGAGGGTGGTGTTGCCCCAGGCGTGCTCGTCGATGTAGGCCCGCAGCCCTTCCACAAAGGGTTTCCGTCCCACCCAGGCG
>CAZMXH010000213.1:5552-6282 GCA_964570165.1 uncultured Actinomycetes bacterium | reverse complement strand
ATCGTGCGGGCACTGGCCGCCCGGGGCGCCGAGGTCCTGGACGAGCCGGTCAGCTCGATCATGACGTCCGAGGTGCAGACGTGCACGCCGGAGACACACATCGACGAGCTGATGCGAACCATGACCGAAGGCCGGTTCCGGCACCTGCCCGTCGTGGTCGATCAGCGGCTCACCGGCATCGTGAGCATCGGCGACGTGGTCAAGTGGCGGGTCAACGAACTCGAGAGCGAACGCGAGGCGCTGTCGCGCTACATCACGAGCGGGACGACCTGACGGCGGTCGCCTAGCGTCACGGTTACTCCGTGGCGATCACGGGGGAGTTCCGTGGCCGTGAGCCAGACCATGCGTGGCAAGACCTGGTCACTATCGGCCGCGGCTGCGATAGCCCCGGCTGTGACGCGCCGCCAGAAGCGGACGGAGCGGTCCTTTCGACCACTTTTACGTCGTGCAACTATTTCTGCTGGGCGTCACGGTACGGCGGCGCTGCAAGCTTTCCAGCATTCGACGCGCGGAGTTGGGCGGCGGCGCCCGCAGTCGCCTACGATCGATACCGTCGTGCCGGCGTAGCGCAACTGGCAGCGCACCCGACTTGTAATCGGGAGGTTAGGGGTTCGACTCCCCTCGCCGGCTCTTGTCGTGAGTCGCGACATGTGTCTCATCTGAGTCGCGGCATGTGTCGCTATTGGGGTGTGGGCCATCGGCCAGGCGCTCGTTGTGTGTTGCGCCAGTA
>CAZMXH010000213.1:0-5542 GCA_964570165.1 uncultured Actinomycetes bacterium | reverse complement strand
TCCCCTCGCCGGCTCTCGCACCGCAGGTCAGCGGCGCATTGACTAGTTGATCATTGTTGTAACCCATGCTTTACCCATGCTTTTCGTCTCGGGACCGTGCCGGATCGTCGTGGTTGATGAACTGCTCGAGCACCTCGGCCGCTCCTGGATTCGCGACCCTTCGGCCGAGGTAGACGTCCTGGGTCATCGACGGGCGGGAGTGGCCGAGTTGGTCGGCGACTTGCCGGCCACTGTGACCGCCGTGGTCCAAGGCAGTGGCAACGGTCTTGCGGAAACTGTGTGAGGTGACCCAGGCCAAGAGCCCGTCGCCCCGGGCCTCTCGGAGGTCGCGGCGAGTGTTGGACGGGTCGCGAAGGCCCCCGAGCGTGTTGGGGAACACCGGCTCGTCCAGCCGCACACCGACCATGAACCGGCTGCGCAGCATCGCCATGACCGACCCGGGCACCGTGAGTACACGCTCGCCGGCGCGGCTCTTGGTCTGTTTCCTGAGCAGGCCTTCGCCCTTGATGCGGACGACTGTGTGAGTGATCTCAACCTCGCCGGAGTCGAAGTCCACCTGGTTCCAGAGCGCGGCGAGGGCTTCGCCGATACGCGTGCTTTACGCCGTACGCCGCGGACGATTCACCTCACGCCACATCCCCGAGCGGGCCCAGCGCCTACTCCCGCTCGCCGTGGCCGGCGCCGCAGCTATCGCCGGCTTGGCGATCCTCGGCGTCCTCGGCGCAGCTCGCCCACTGGTCACGCTCGTCGTCGCCATGCTCACCGGACTGGCCGCTACCACCGCCATCACCACCCGGTGGAAGATCTCCCCTGCACACGGCCGTCGCCGCCGGCACCGCCGCGATCCTTACCGTTGCCTTCGGGCTCGCGCTTCTGACCACAGCCCTACTCGTCGCCGCCATCGGCTGGTCTCGCGTGCACTTGGGCGATCACACGATCGCCCAAGTCACCGCTGGCGGTCTCGTTGGTGCCGCCATCGCAAGTCCACTGCAATGACCAGTGACCGGCAAGATCTTACGTTGAGGGACGACCATCTACGGACGTCTATGCCCTCGGCAAGATCTTCATCCATCCGCAGACAGGACGGCGCCCATTCCCATCCACCAACTTGATTGGGTGCCTGCGGAGTACTGGTACTTAGTTGCGAAGGCGCTCGTGGGGAACTCCGAGACAGGCACGCCAACGTCGCGGAGTTCCGTCGACAGATCGAACTCCTCGCTGGCAAGGGCGAGGGATTCCAGTCGGTAGAGGACCGAGGCAAGGATCTGCTCAGCCGTGGACTCAAGGGTGACTCGGCGCCGCCGCCAACGCTCGCCCTCCTGGTGTCTGGGGGTGACGACGACTTCCTGTACACCTCGACCGTGGCAAAGCTGCCTCAGCCGATGCCCGCCGCGATGCAGGCGACCAACAAGCGGCCTTCGAAGTGTTAGTCCGGACTTTCGACGAGTACAGCCGGGGCCAGCACCCGTTCAACCATGTCGATGTGATCTCTACCTCTTCGCCATGGTGTTCGGATCGCGGAGAACGCCATGATCCGGCACCTAGCGCTCCAGGATCACCGACTTCTCCGCCTTGGGACCTTCGGCTACCTCGACAACTGGGCCTGCGTGATCTGCCGCCGTGCCGCCAACGTGAGCTCCATCCCCGATGCCTCTCACGCGGGCATCTTCAGATGAGTCAACGACTCGCCCTACGCGGGCATCTCGGATGAGTCAACGCGACCCCTTGCCCTTTTGGCGAGATCGCAATATACTTCCAAGGGGTGACAAAGAGTTCTCATACCTGAATCGCCCCTTAAGTTGGTCTGCGGCATGAAGATGATCAGGGACGTAGGGGATGGTTGACGATCCTCCCGCACACGATCTCCCAGTTTGGCCTGTGCGCGGGGTTCTCTCTGTCTTGGTGACAGCCTTCTCGGAAGATGAAGCGATCGATCTCGACTCGATGCAGCGTCAGGTCGATTATCAGATCAACTGGGGCGTCGATGGGCTTGTTCTCTTTGGCTTGGCTTCAGAGGTTTACATGCTCACGGACGCGGAGCGGTCGCATCTCATCGAGGCAGTGGTGGCTGCTGCCGACAGGAGAGTTCCTGTGATCGTGGGCTGTGAGCACAACAGCATCTTGGCCGCCGCTCAACGCGCTGAAGCGGCGCGTGAGTTGGGTGCGGCGGGCTTGATGGCGTTTCCGCCTTCTTTCTTGCCTGGTACACCTGCTGACGTTGTCGACTACTACGCCATGATCTCAAAAGCATCCGGGCTGCCTGTCGTTGTCCAAGATGCACCGGCTTGGACAGGCGTGAACCTGGACGAGGAGCTGTTGGCCAGGCTTCCGCGACACCTCAGCACTCCAGTGGCCGTGAAGGTGGAGGCGTTGCCAACAGCATCGAAGATTGCTTCCCTGCAACGATTGGGTGTACCAGCCATCGGCGGATACGGCGCTGTACATCTGGCTGAAGAGATGGACGTCGGTATCGAAGCCACAATGCCTGGCAGCGGGCTGCCAGGACTGATCTGCGATATATGGCGCAAGTATTCTGACGCCGACGAGGGTTGGGAACGCTTGTATGAGCAGGCCTTACCGTTACTGGTGTTTCAAATGGCCAGTATAGAACTGTTTATCGCAGTCCAAAAGTACCTACTCGCACGCTGCGGAGTTCTCGATCATTCGGGCCTGCGGCGACCTGGTGTTGACTTGGACGACCGGCAACGAGACTGGCTCAATCGGCTTCTCGCCAGCAGAATTCTGTCATCGTATGTCGATACCCAACAAACCAGTAGAGTCTAGTGTATGAAGATCGTACGCATCCGGGCTCGGAATATAGGTTTTTCGCGTGAGCCGTCCACGCTTAAGCGTCATCTCGTTACTAACACCTCAGTTTTTGAGGACTTCGCTGAGCGTCCACAGGGATGGTTCGGTCCCGTGTTCTGCACCCTAGTGGAGGTCGAGACAGAAGATGGTGTGCGAGGGATAGGAACCGCCGGTGCCTTCTCGGGTGGCGCCAAGGCAATTGTCGAGAACTACCTTGGCGATCTTATCCTCGGTGAGGACCCTCGACGACACGAGTATCTTTGGCAGCGGATGTACCGTACGCTCGTGCGGTTCGGCCGCAGTGGCGTGGCTGTCACGGCGATCAGCGCGCTCGATAATGCATGTTGGGATGCGCACGGCAAGGCCGAAGGCAAGTCGGTCGTGGAGCTTCTCGGTGGGCTGACGCAGACGTCGGTGCCTGCATATGTGTCACGTTGCTACGCCCTGGAAGACCTCGACGCGCTTGCAGACGAAGCGCGTGGCTACATTCAGCAAGGATTCGTGCGGCTTAAGCAACGGTTCGGATTCGGTCCCACCGACGGACCGGAGGGGTTGAGACGCAACGTCGAACTGGTGAGCACTGTCCGACAAGCGGTAGGTGAGGATGTCGAGCTCGCCGCCGATGCGTATATGGGTTGGGACCTCGCCTACGCCCACGAGATGGCGCTGCGGCTGCGAGACCTGCAGCTGTCCTGGATTGAAGAGCCGTTAATGCCACACGCCGTGGAACAGTACGCCGAGTTGCGCGCGCGCACCCCATGGCAACGGTGGTCGTGTGGAGAACATAGCTACACGAAGTGGGATTTCGCCGATCTGATTAACAAGCGCGCCGTGGACATCCTCCAGCCGGACGCCAACCGGGTAGGTGGGATCACCGAAGCTCGCAAGATTTGTGGGTTGGCCGAAGCCGCTGGGCTGCCGGTGCTCTTCCATTCTAACGAGGTGCATAACCTGCATGTCATCTTCAGCCAGCCTCCCCAAGTCTGCCCGCTTGTGGAGTACTTTCCGAATGTCGGTCCCGACACGGGTAACGAGCTGTTTTGGAAGCTGTTCGAGGGTAACCCAGTCGCCATGGACGGTCGCCTAAGCCTCGACCCCCGTCGTCCCGGGCTGGGTATTTCCGTCAACGAGGATACTGTGGCTCGATATTTGGTCGAAGACGGCCGTTGGAAGATGCAATGAGTTCCCATCGGAACGCTATCGTGGCGGTTCGTGCGAACCTCGTGGATCGTCGTGGTGGCGCAGCCTACACCGATCAAGAGGTCGGCCATTGGATCATCGACACGAAGCTTGCGACGCCACTGTCTGGCTACCCACAATGGCGGAACACGCGTCGCTCATGGGGTATCGACGTACTCGGTACGGTCCTCGTGGAAGTAGAGGACGGTGCGGGCAACATAGGCATAGGAGTCTCGACCGGTGGAGAGCCGGCTTGCTTCTTGATCGAGCGCCACTTTGCGCGGTTTTGTGTCGGCAATCCGCCAAGCTGTGTGGAAGACATCTGGGAGCAGATGTTTCGTGCTTCGCAATATTATGGTCGACGGGGCCTGGCCCTTAACGCCATTAGCGCCGTCGATCTGGCGGTTTGGGACCTGCTGGGGCACCAGCGCCACGAGCCGGTCCATTCTCTGATCGGCGGCAAGGTGCGGGAGGACATACCCGCATATGCGACTGGGCCAGATCCGGCGTTCGCGCGCACGGAGGGGTTCATCGGTGCGAAGATCCCGCTGGTTGCAGGACCTGCCGAAGGCGAAGAGGGGATGCGAGAGAACGTCGCGCAGGCCGAGTACGCCCGAAGCATGCTCGGCGATGACCAGTGGCTGGCACTGGACTGCTACATGGCCTTCGATGTCGAGTACACGCTTAGGCTGATCGAGGCGCTTCGCGAGACCGCGCCAGCCTGGCTAGAAGAGTTTCTGTTGCCGGACGACTACTGGGGCTACCGTGAGGTGCGCCAACGGCGACCGTGGCCAATCGATCTTGCCATGGGAGAGCACGAGGCCACGCCCTGGGGATTTCGCCTGCTGCTTGACTACGAGTGCGCTGACCTCTTGCAGCCGGATGTCACGTGGTGCGGAGGCATGACTGCCCTACTGCGGATCGCAGACTTGGCTGATCAAGCCAAGGTGCCGGTCGTACCGCACGGCTCAGGTCCATACGCATATCACTTTGTGGTGACTCGCCCGTCCACGCAGTTCGCAGAGTTCGTCGTGATGTCGGCGAACGGAGATGAGCTCGTTCCGACGTTCACGCCGTTGTTGGACGGTGAGCCACTGCCCCGAGGTGGGCGAGTCACCGCAACTGACGAACCCGGCTTTGGCCTTACGTTGGCCGACGATGTCTCGTTGCACCGTCCGTTTCCGAACAGCTAGCTTGATACGTCTACGCCGACCACGTGTTGGAGACGTTCACCACGGACCGCGCGAAGGCAGTTTGTGGCCACGACGTCTGCGGTAGTCGCTACGACGCGCCGGGACAGACCGCCGATGTGCGGTGTGTAAAGGGTGGCGGCCTGCAAGATCGGGTCCTGCGGGTCCGGAGGCTCCTCCCAGAAGACATCCAGTCCAATGGCGTCGACCTTCCCGAAGGCCAGCGCTCTTCGTGCCGCTTCTCGGTCGATGACCTCGGCTCGTCCTACGTTCACGATTCGCACCCCCGTCTTCATGGTCGCGAATTCGCCATCGCTGATCAGGTGATGGGTCACCGAGTTGAGCGGGAGACTCAGCACGATGTA
>CAZMXH010000212.1:0-6313 GCA_964570165.1 uncultured Actinomycetes bacterium | reverse complement strand
GGCCCGTCACGCCCTCCAGCGCCGGGTCGGCGATCAGCCGCAGCGTCGCCTCGGCGCCCTCTGCGACGCTGCTCACCGGCACGACACCAGCGTCCCGCACCATGCCCGTGTCCATGAACGTGGCCGGATGTAGCGCGTTCACCGTCACCCCGTGCTCGCGCAGCCGCTCGGCCAGATCGAAGGTGTACATCACCTGGGCCAGCTTGCTCCGCCGGTACGCGACCGTGCCGTCGTACCACTCCTCGGACATCGGGTCGCCGAAGTCGAGCGGGTACTGGCCCGCCGAGGCGACGTTGACCACTCGTGCGGGGGCGGATTCCTGCAGCAGCGGCACCAGCAGCTCCGTCAGCCGGTAGCCGGCAAGGTAGTTGACCGCGAACCGCAACTCGATGCCGTCCCCGCTCAGCTCCCTGCCGCTTCCCGGGGCACCGAAACCGATGCCGGCGTTATTGACGAGCACGTCGAGGCGGTCTTGGCTGTCGCGGACCTGCTGCGCCAGCCAGTCGACCTCGGCGAGGGCGGCCAGGTCGGCCACCACACCCGTCGCGCTGCCGCCGGCCGCCAGGATCTCACCCACCAACCGGTCGACACGCTCCTGGCTGCGCCCATGCACGATCACCTCCGCACCGCTCGCGCCGAGGCGCGTGGCAAGGTCACGCCCGAGGCCGGACGTGGATCCGGTGATGAGGACCGTCTTTCCTGCCATGTTCACCACTCCGGTGAAGACAACATCGACCGCGCGGATGTTCCTCGGACGCAGGATCGCCGACCGCGGAACCGTCAGGCCGCGGTCCGCCGGTCGTGGCGGGCAGCCCGCGCGGCACGGCGCAGGCGGCTCCGCCGGCGCGGCCGGCCCGGTGCGATCAGTTCCCGCACCGGGTGCCGCGCCGTCATGTCACTAACCCGTTGCGCGACCCGGGGATGAGCCACCGGCTGCGCCGTGCGGCCGTCGGCGTGTCGAACGGGCGTTGCGTGATCGGCGATCGGTTGGGACGCCACGGGCTGGACGGCGGTAGGCCGGACCACGATCATCCACGAGGCCACCGCGCCCAGTGTTGCCGCCGACATCACCGCGGCCATGGGCACGGCGCTCGACGTCCCGAACGCACCGACCAACGGAGCGCTCAGCGCTCCGAACGTGAAGTTCGACGCCCCGATCAGCCCGGCTGCCGTGCCGGCGATGCGTCCGTGGTTCGCCAGCGCAAGCGCCGGGATGTTCGGCAACGTGAGGCCCACCGTGGAGAGCATGACGAACAGGGGCACCACGATCCCGGCCAGACCGAACAGCCCTGCCGAAGCGTTGACCAGCAACGCAGCCGCGGCGGTGGCTGCCATCGCAACCGCAACGGGGACCACCCGGTCCGGTCCGTAGCGCACCGCAACCTTCGCGTTGACCTGCGTGGCAAGCACCAGCCCCAGCGAGTTCAGGCCGAACATCACGCCGAACTGCTGCTCGGACAGCCCGTACACGCCCTGGAGCACGAAGGAGGACCCGGAGACGTAGGCGAACAGCGAGGCCATCATCAGCCCACCGGTCCCCATCAGACCGACGAACCTTCGCTCGTGGAGCAGATAACCGTACATGCGCACGGTCGCGGGCACGCTGGCGGGGCGGCGCCGCTCGGCCGGCAGCGTCTCGCGGAGGCCGAAGGTCACGACCGCGATGAGCAGGACACCGATCGTCGCCAGCACCCAGAAGATGCCGCGCCAGTCGGTGAACCGTAGTAACTGGGCGCCGAGGGCCGGCGCGAGGATCGGCGCGACGCCGGTGACCAGCATCAACCTCGAGAACATCCGGACTCCGGTCACGCCGGGGAACAGGTCCCGGACGACGGCCATCGCGATCACGGCACCGGCCGCCGCGGCCATCCCCTGCAGCACGCGTAGCGCCCCGAGCGCCACCACATTCGGCGCCACGGCGCACAGCACCGAGGCCAGGACGTGGACGGCCACTGCGGTCATCAGTGGGCGTCGCCGTCCGAACACATCGGAGAGCGGGCCGACGGTGAGCTGCCCCAGCGCAATGCCGACCAGGGTGCCGGTGAGGGTGAGCTGGACGGTCGACTCCGCGGCGCCGAACTGTTCGGAGATCACCGGGAAGGCCGGCAGGTACATGTCCACGGTCAGCGGACCGAGCGCAACCAGCGAGCCGAGAACAAGAACCATTCGGACCCGCTGCCGCAACGGCAGCTCGGGCGCGGGCGCAGACACGGGCAGACCCCTTCGAGGTACGTGGAGAGACGGAGGCGGCGCCATGCCGCACTGCGCGGCGCCGTGATCACAACCGCAATGGGTGCGTCTGTCATTCCCGGATGGCCGAGAAGGTGAGAAGGATCACGCTGAACGGCGGAATCCGGTGCCCAGGCCGGTGGTTGCTGTCCGTGTCATGAACGAGGTCGAGGTCGTAGTGATCGGTGCCGGCCAAGCGGGGTTGTCCACCGGCTACTTTCTGCGGCGCGCCGGCTTTGCGGAATCGGATTTCGTCATCCTCGACCGCTCGCCGACAGCCGGGGGCGCATGGCAGTACCGCTGGAAGTCGCTGACGTTCCGCACCGTCCACGGCATCTACCAGCTACCCGGCATGAAGCTGGACGAACAGCAGCCGGAAACGCCGGTCGCCGATGTGATTCCGCGGTATTACGCCGACTACGAACGGCGGTTCGCCCTGCCCGTCCGGCGACCGGTACTGGTCCGACGGGTCAGCGACACCGAGTCGGGCAGGTTGCTGGTCGAAACCGACGGCGATGCTTGGCACGCGCGGGCGCTCGTCAACGCCACAGGAACCTGGACGAAGCCGTTCTGGCCCCGCTACCCGGGCCAGGAGCTGTTCGCCGGACGGCAGCTACACAGCGCCGACTACCGGACGGCCGCGGACTTCGCCGGGCAGCGGGTGGTCGTCGTGGGTGGCGGCGCGTCGGCCATCCAGCTGCTGCTCGAGATCTCCGAGGTGGCCGCCGGCACGGTCTGGGTGACCCGGCGACCACCGGAGTTCACCACCCGTCCGTTCGACGCCGAGTGGGGACGGGCGGTCGAAGCGGCGGTCGCCGACCGGGTACGCCGCGGGCTACCGCCCCAAAGCGTGGTGCGCGCCACCGGATACCCCCTCACACCGGAGATCGCGGCCGCGCAGGAGCGCGGTGTTCTCCATCGGCGGCCGATGTTCGACCGCATCACGGCCGGTGGAGTGGTCTGGGACAGTGGACGCTACGAGCCCGCCGACGTGATCTTGTGGTGCACCGGCTTCCGCGCTGCTCTTGACCACCTCGCGCCACTGCGGCTGAGGAGGCCGGGCGGCGGCATCGCCGTAGACGGCACGAGGGTTGTCGACGATCCTCGTATCCATCTGGTCGGCTACGGGCCCTCGGCGAGCACGATCGGGGCCAGCCGGGCCGGACGTGTTGCCGCTCGCGAGATACGCGAGTACCTGGCACCGCACGCCGCGGAGCGGGCAGCTATCGCCGCGTAGTCACGGATCGTCGAAGTCGTACGGCTCGTCGAGTTCCTCGCGCGGATCGGCTCGGCCGGCGTTGAGTCGCCGCTGACAAGCCCTTCGAACGCGGCCCGCGCCGGCTCCGCCGCCATCGGCGACTCAGCGTCGCCGATGGCGGCGGCTCCCCCATCCGAGAGCGAGCAGCCGCTCCACCTCGGCCGCCTGGTCGCTCGTGTAGAGGTCCAGGTGGACCCGCGGCCGTTCCTGCACCGGTGTCTCGGACAGCCCGATTGAGATGTTCGGCCCGTCACCCGAAGCGGGTGTCAGCACGACCCAGGTGTCCTCTGGCTCCTCGCGAGGCACATAACCGAGCGCCTGCGCCCAGAACTCCATCGCACGCCGCACGTTCGACGCGCCGAGCACGATCGATCCCACCCGCACTGTCACGAGCCTGGTTCTCCGGGACCGTCGGCGGCGGCCAGCAGCTCCGATGCCGCAGCCCGTGCCGTACCGGCCGGGTTCGCCACGATCTCCAACAAAGTGGTCGCCAGCGCACCCTCGTAGAGCACCAGCAACCGGTCGACGATCGCACCCGGCGCGGCGTATCCGGCCTCCTCCGCCAATGCGAGCAGCCGGCGGCGAAGGACCCGCATGCTGGCCCCGATCACGCTGCGCGCCGGATGGTCCGGATCGGTGAGCTCGGCAGCGGCGTTCCCGAACGAACAGCCACGGAAGCTCTCCGTCGCGATCCACTGCTCGAGAGCGTCGAAAACGGCCAGCAGCCGCGCCGGGGGATCGTCACCCGCGCCGGCGATGGTCCGCTCCAGCAGATCCCGCCACCGCTCATCGCGCTCTTCCAAGTACGCCGCGATCAGTCCGTCCTTGCTGCCGAACTGCTTGTAGAAGGTCATCCGAGCCACGTCAGCAGCCTCGATGACCGCGTCCACGCCCGTGGCGTTGATCCCGTGCCGGTAGAACAGATCCCACGCGGCATCGAGCAGCCGCCGTCGCGCCGCCGGCCGACGCCGCTCGGCCGTAGCTGCGTCCGACATGTCCCCACTATAGCCGTCAGATAGAACGACCGGTCCATCGTAGACCGATCGTTCTATACACTCATGCCATGACCACCTTGCGTACGGGAGCCGACTGGCCGCTGCTCGCATCGGGACTCGGTCTCATCGCCGTCTGCTACGGGTTCGCACGATTCGCGTACGGTCTGTTCGTTCCCGCCTTCCGGTCCGCGTTCGACCTGACCGACACCCTGCTCGGAGCGATCGGGGCCGGCAGCTACGCGGGCTACTGCTCGGCGATCGCGGTCTCGGCTGTGGCGGTGCCGCGCTACGGCGCCCGTCGAGTGGCTGTTTCCGCCGGCCTCGTCGCCACCGCAGGGATGCTGCTGGTGGCGGTGACTCACAGCGGGACGGTGCTCGCCGTCGGCGTCCTCGTCGCGGGCGCCAGCACCGGCATCGCCTCACCGCCGCTGGCAGCCGCGATCAGACAGGCAGTCCCGCTGCGACGGCAGGACAGGGCACAGGCGATCGTCAACGCCGGAACCGGCGCCGGGGTCGCGGTATCCGGGCCTGTCGCGCTGCTGGCGACCGGCAACTGGAGACTGGCCTGGCTCGCCTTCGCGACCGTCGCCGCGGCGTTGACCTGGTGGGTGGCACGGACCGTGCCGGGACCCGCGCCACGCCCGCCGTCCCGGCCCATGGTCCGCCGGAGGTGGACGGCTGAGCTGGCCGGCATCGTCGCCGACCGGCGCTCGTGGCTTCTTGCGGCGGGAGCCGCCCTCTTCGGGATAACCAGCAGCGGCGTCTGGACGTTCGGCCGGGACCACCTCGCAGGCGCTGCCGGGCTGGGCGAGTTCGCTTCCGCGCTTGTGTGGATAGCGCTCGGCGTCGCAGGCTTGGTGGGTGTCGTAGCGGGAGACCTGGGCCGCCGATGGGGCCTGCGCCACGTATGGATAGGCGGTATCGGGCTGCTCGCCGCGTCCTCGGCCGGCGTCGGGCTGTTCGGTTCGTCCCTGCCGGCAGCCGCCGCGGCGCTTACCGTGTTCGGCGGGACCTACATCGTCCTCACCGCGGTCATCCTGCTCTGGGCGGTGCACCTGTTCCCGGATGGGACGGCGGCCGCGGTCGCCTTCGGCTTCCTCCTCCTCGCACTTGGCCAGGCACTGTCCGCACCTGCCGTCGGTTGGGTGGTCGATCACGCCGGTACGTCGGTTGCCCTGATGGCCTGCGCCGCCGTGGGCGTCGTCGCAGCGGCTGCGGCGCCCCGCACACGCCGGCGACCCGAACCGGCCGCCACTGAGCCACGTCAGTCCCCCGCTAGCCTGGAGCCGTGAGCGACAACGACGCCTCCGTGCCCGCACGGGTAGGGGTGACCGGACTCGGCACCATGGGTCGCAACCTGGCCCGCAACCTGGCGCGGCACGGGTTCTCGGTGGCCGTCCACAACCGGACGAAGGCACGCACGGACGAGCTTGTCGCGGAGTTCGGCCACGAGGGACGGTTCGTCCCGACGGATACCCTGCCGGCGCTGGTGGCCACGCTGGAACGGCCCAGGAAGATCATCACCATGGTCCCAGCCGGCAAGCCCACCGACGCTGTCGTCGACGAGCTCGCCGGCCTGCTGGACGACGGCGACATCATCGTGGACGGCGGCAACGCGCACTTCCTGGACACCCGGCGTCGCGAGGCGGCGCTGCGAGACCGAGGCATCCACTTCGTCGGTACCGGTGTTTCCGGAGGCGAGGAGGGTGCGCTGCACGGCCCGAGCATCATGCCGGGCGGCACCGCGGAGGCCTACGCCGAGCTTGCACCGCTGCTGGAGACGATCGCCGCGCAGGTGGACGGCACGCCGTGCTGCACACACATCGGCACG
>CAZMXH010000211.1:0-6313 GCA_964570165.1 uncultured Actinomycetes bacterium | reverse complement strand
CGACCCCTTGACCCCCAGTCAAGTGCGCTACCAAACTGCGCCACAGCCCGCTGCCGGCCTGCCGCCCGGACCTCGCAAATGGTACCCCACAACGGTGGGCTGCCGCGAAGTCGCTGCTTGCAGCCGGCGCGGCTGGAATGTTCCGGTCCGCGCGCTTCAGTTAGATCGCGCCAGGCGCGGGGGCGAACTCGTGTCCTTCCAGCCGCACGACGTCCGCAAGCGAGAACTCGTAGAACTTCGCGCGACGGCCGCTGGGGAAGCGCACGTAGGCGGGCCGGCAGTACGGTCCCTGATCCTGGCGTCCGGTGAGGGCCGACCGATGCGACGCGATGAAGTCCTCCAAGCCGTCGCCGATCACGAACCCGCAGTGCTCGAGGCCGCTGAGCGCAGCCGGCGGATCCTTGGGCGGCATGACCTCGACCATGGACACGGTCCAGCCGCCGGGCAGCGGCAGGCCGTCGCGAAGCAAGATCTTCGCGATCGGACGGCCGTTGTGCTCGTTCTCCACGTAGCTGCCCGCGACGGCCAGCAACGAGGCACGGACCCGCGCGTAGTCGTCCCACGACGGCGCCTTGTAGCCAAGGTGGCTTAACGGCCGCCGCGGCGGCGCGATACCGGCCTCGGCGAGCTCCCTCAGCAGCTCGGCGATGAACTCAGCGTAGTCCCCGATCGCCGTCCGGACCGCCGTGGCGACCGCCGGGTCACCGGCCACGGCGGCGCTCGCGGACGCGCATCGAGATCTCGATTGGGGTGCCGGTGAAGCCGAACTCCTCGCGCAGCCGCCGCTCGATGAACCTGCGGTACGAGGCCTCGAGGAAGCCGGTGGTGAACAGCACGAACTTTGGCGGCCGGATGTTCGGCTGGGTCCCGAACATGATCCGCGGCTGCTTCCCGCCCCGCACCGGATGCGGATGCGCGGCCACCAGCTGGCCGAGGAACGCGTTGAGCCGGCCCGTGGGCACCCGGGTCTCCCACCCGGCCAGTGCAGCGTCGATGGCCGGGACAAGCCGATCGGCGTGCCGCCCGGTGAGCGCGGAGATGTTCACCCTGGGCGCCCATCGCACGCGGACAAGCTGGCGGTCGACCTCCCGCTCCAGCTGCTCCCGCCGCTCGTCATCGAGCAGGTCCCACTTGTTGAACGCGAGGACGAGAGCGCGGCCGGCCTCGACGACGCTGGACACGATCCGCAGGTCCTGTTCCGACAGCGGCTCGGTGGCGTCGATCAGCACGACGGCCACCTCGCAGCGGTCCAGCGCCGCCGCCGTCCGCAGCGACGCGTAGTACTCGGCGCCCGACGCCGTGCGGGCCCTGCGCCGGATCCCCGCCGTGTCGATGAACACCCAGGTGCGACCGCCAAGCGAGACCAGCTCGTCCACCGGGTCGATCGTCGTGCCGGCGACCTCGTCGACGACCACCCGCTCGGTGCCTGCCAGCCGGTTCAGCAGGCTGGACTTCCCCACGTTCGGCTTGCCCACGATCGCCACCCGGCGCGGTCCCCGCTCGGCCTCCTCCGCGGACTCTCGCGGCGCCTCCGGCAGGCCGGCCAGTACGGCGTCCAGGAGCTCGCCGCTCCCCCGGCCGTGCATGGCCGAGACAGGGTGCGGCTCGCCAAGGCCGAGGCTCCACAGCGCGGCGGCGTCTGGCTCGCCGGACGGGCCGTCCACCTTGTTGGCGGCGAGCACGACCGGCTTGCCGGACCGTCGCAGCACCCGCGCCACCCGCTCATCGGCGTCCGTCGCGCCGACCGTGGTGTCCACGACAAAGATCACGAGGTCGGCGGCGGCCGCGGCGATCTCGGCCTGCTCGGTGACCCGGGCAGCCATGCCTTCCGCGTCTGGGTCCCATCCGCCGGTGTCGACGATGCTGAACCGCCGCCCGGACCAGGAGGCCTCGTACGTCACCCGGTCGCGGGTGACTCCCGGCACATCCTCGACGACTGCCTCACGGCGGCCGAGTATCCGGTTGACCAGCGTGGACTTCCCCACGTTAGGCCGGCCGACCACCGCCACGACGGGCAGCGGCCCTTGGTCCGCGGCGTCGACGAACGCGGACCGCGGTTCAGTCACGAGGAACCTCCGAACCTGCGATGGGTGTCGGCGTGGTGCGCGACGAGCGACTCGCGCAGCCGCTTGCTGGCCGCATCCAGCGCGGACCGGGAATGCCCGCCCTCCTCCCGGACCCGCACCGGCGGACCGAACACGACGTCGAGCCGTGCGCGCAGACCCGGCAGCGATCCAAGCGTACGTCCCCGGACGCCGGATCCGAGGAACACGACGGGGACCACCGGTGCACCCGTCCGGAGGGCGAACCACGCAAGGCCGGGCCGTAGCTCCGAGAAGTCGCCCGTGCCCCTCGTCCCTTCGGGATAGATCGCCACCACCCGGCCGGCATCCAACACCGCGAGCACCGTCTGAAGCACTGTCCGGTCCGGGGCTTCGCGGTTCACCGGGATCTGGCCGACCGTTCGCAGCACCCACCCGACGGGACCGCGGAACATCTCGTGCTTGGCCAGCGTGTGCACCGGCCGCGGCGACACCCCGAACAGCAACGGGCCGTCGATGAACCCGAGGTGGTTCGGCGCTAGGATGACCGGGCCGGTGGCAGGGATATGCTCGGCGCCCGCGACCCGGATCGACCACGCGGCGGACAGCAGCCAGCGGCACAGCCGGCCGCCGTAGGCAGCGCCCCATGCGGACGGCAGCCGCGCGGTCACGCCGGGGCCTCCTTCCACTCCTCGACGAGCGCCACGACGGCGGCAGCCGCCTCGTCGATCGTCATGTGGGACGAATCCACGACCGTCACGCCCTCAGCGGCCTCCAGGAACTCGGAGACCGCGGCGTCCTTGGCGTCGCGGCGCATCACCTCGTCGCGGGTCCGGGCCAGCGAGTCCTCGTCGTCGGCACCGTGCCGCTCCTTAGCCCGGCGCGCCAGCCGGGTATCCGCGTGCGCGGTCAGCAGCACGCGCACCGCAGCGTCGGGCGCCACCACGGTCGTGATGTCGCGGCCCTCAACGACCACGTTGCCCTCCTCCACCACCGCCCGCTGCCGGCGCCGCAGCTCAGCCCGCACACCCGGGTTCGCCGCCACAGTGCTCACCGCGTTCGTGACCCGAGTGGTCCGGATGGCGGTGCTGACGTCCACACCCGCGACCCGCACGGTCGGCTCTGCCGGATCGGTGCCAATCTCCAGCGGCAGCTGCGTGGCCAACTCCGCGACGCGCGCGGTGTCGGTAAGGTCGACGTCCTGCTCAAGCAGCCACCACGTCAGCGCCCGGTACATGGCTCCCGTGTCCAGGTAGCGCAACCCGTAGCTGCTCGCGACACGCCGGGCCACGGTGGACTTCCCGGATCCGGACGGCCCGTCGATGGCGACGACCAGGGCAGGCTGATCCACGCGGAGACTCCTTACCGAGGGTCGGGACGGCTCGGGCATGAGGGTATCCGCGGCCGCTATCTGCGGACCGTCCACCCACGCTTTCGGAGGTCGGCTACCAGATGATCTTCCGCCTCGGGGCGCACGTCGAGCTCGACCGTGCCCATCGGCTGGCCAGGGCTGTGCTCGATCCGCACGTCTTCGATGTTCACCCCGGCAGCGCCGGCGTCGGCGAACAATGCCGCCAGCTGCCCCGGACGGTCGTCCACCACGACGGCGACGGTCGCGTAGTCGACATGGGGCTCACCGTGCTTGCCTGGCAGCCGGGCGCGCCCGTCGGCACCGGCCGCAAGCACCTCGCGCAGGGTCGGACGCCCGTCCGTCTCGAGCGCGTCAAGCACCCGGTCCAGGTCGCCGCGCAGCCGGTGCAGCACCCGCGCCACCGCGGCGGAGTTTGCCGTGAGTATCTCGGTCCACAGCGCGGGGTCGCCCGCCGCGATCCGGGTCACGTCCGTGACGCCCTGACCTGCGAGCCGGACCTCGTGCTCGGGCGCGTCCAGCATCCGCCTGGCCACCAGCGCGGCGACCACGTGGGGCGCGTGCGACACGAGCGCCACCGCGGCGTCGTGCTCGTCCGGCGGCATCGTGACCGGCACGGCGCCCGCTGCGCGGACGACGGCCAGCGCCCGGGTCACCGCGTGCGGGTCCGTGCCGCCGTCCGGGCACAGCACCCAACGCCGGCCCTCGAACAGGTCGACCAGCGCGTTCTGCGGCCCGGACACCTCCCTGCCGGCCATCGGGTGACCGCCGACATACCTGCCGGGCTCCGCCGCGGCGGCCGCCACCTGAGCCACCGGAACCGCCTTCACGCTCGCGACGTCGGTGGCGTACTCCGCCGCTCCCTCGGCGAGCACGGCGGTGACCACGGCTCCCGTCGCCGCCGGCGGCACCGCCACCACGGCGATCGACGCAGGTGGTCCGGTGCCGTCGTCCGCGCGGCCGGCGCCGAGCCGCACGGCTTCCGCCAGGGCTCGCGGGTCGCGGTCGCGCAGTCGGACGGCCACGCCGGCTCGCCGCAGGGCAAGGCCCACAGAGGTCCCGAGCAGTCCCGTGCCGACCACGAGGACACCGCCCCCCAACAGCACGCTTGGAGGGCGGCCGTTCGCAGCCGAGTCGGTCGCGGTCATCGCGGCAGGTCCGTTCGCAGCTCGCGCGCCCCATGCAGGTACACGTGCCGGAGCGCGTCGCGCGGGAGGGAGGTCTCGACGTGCGCGAGCAGCCTTACGACGCGCGGCATTGCTCCGGCCACGTCCAGTTCCTGCGCGCACAGCAGCGGGACGTCGGTGATGCCGACCGCCCGGGCGGCGTAGGCCGGAAACTCCGAGCGCAGGTCCGGTGTCGCGGTGAACACGATGCTGACCAGGTTGTCCGCGGCAAGCCCGTTGCGCCCCAGGACCTCGCGCACCAGCTCCGCGACCCTGTCGAGCAGGTGGTCGCGCTCGTCGGCGTCGAGCTGGGTGGCTCCGCGCAGTGCCCGTACTGCCATCGCTGCTACAGGCCTACCTCGCGGTACAGCGCCCCCACCTCTTCGCGGCTCAGCGGGCGCGTCTTCCCCGAGCGCAGCTCGCCCAGCGTGACGGGGCCGATCCTGGTGCGGACCAGTCGCCGCACCGGATGTCCCACTGCCTCGAGCAGCCGCCGCACCACATGCTTGCGGCCCTCGTGCAGCACGACCTCCACCATCACCCGCGGTCCGGCGCGTCCCACGATACGGAAGCTGTCGACCGCGACCACGCCGTCCTCCAGCTCAACGCCGGCACGCAGCCGGCTGCCCAGGCGCCGCGGCACCGGGCCGGTGACCTCGGCGAGGTAGGTCTTTGGCACCTCGTAGCTCGGGTGGGCGAGCCGGTGCGCCAGTTCCCCGTCGTTGGTCAGCAGGATCAAGCCCTCGGTGTCGGCGTCGAGGCGTCCGACGTGGAACAGCCGGGTATCCGACCGGTCCCGCACGTAGTCGCCCAGGTTCGGCCGGCCCTGGGGGTCGCTCATCGTGCTCACGACACCGCGGGGCTTGTTGAGAGCGAGATGCACCAGGCCGGTTTCCGGCGGGGTCACCCGTATCCCGTCCACCCGGATCACGTCGGTCGCGGGATCTACCCGGGTGCCCAGGGTCCGCACCGTGCTGCCGTTCACTTCCACCCTGCCCGCCGCGATCAGCGCTTCGCACGCGCGGCGGCTGCCCACGCCTGCCGCGGCGAGCACCTTCTGCAACCGGACACCGGCTTCATGACCTGCCATCATCGCCGACGGCCTCGGCGCCGATCTCGTGGGCATCCGGCAGGTACGGCGCGAGCGGCGGAAGCTCGTCCAGCGAGCTCATGCCCAGCCGCTCCAGGAAGTAGGACGTCGTCCGGAACAGGGTCGCGCCGGACTCGGCGTCGATGCCGGCCTCCTCCACCAGCCCTCGCGTCACCAGCGTGCGTATCACCCCGTCGCAGTTGACGCCCCGTACCGCCGATACCCGCCCGCGGGTCACCGGCTGCTTGTACGCCACGACGGCAAGCGTCTCCAGCGCTGCCTGCGTGAGCCGCGCCTGCTGGCCGTCAAGCACGAACCGCTCCACGACCGGGGCGCACGCCGGGTTCGTGTACAGCCGCCAGCCGCCTCCGACCTCACGAAGCTCGAACCCGCGGCCGGCCGCGCGGTACTCCTCGGCCAGGCGGCGCAGCGTAGCGGCCACCTCTTCCCTGGGACGCTCGAGAACCTGGGCCAGCGCCGCGTCGGTGACCGGCTCGTCGACCACCAGTAGTACGGCCTCGACCTGCGCCGACAGTGTTGGCTCGGTCATCCCTCCCGTCCTTCGGTCGTCGGACGCTCGTCGAACTCGTCGCTGACGGCGACGTCCGCGTCGTCGCCCGTCCATCGTACGGTGAGCTCGCCGAGC
>CAZMXH010000210.1:0-6441 GCA_964570165.1 uncultured Actinomycetes bacterium | reverse complement strand
CCGTCGACGGAGTGATGCAGGGACTCGGTGGGCCGGACGAGGACCGCCGGGGCGGATTCGAGCGCGGCGGATGGGCCCTGCCGCTGTTCGACAACGAGGCCGAGAGGTTTCTCAACCAGGTCTACCAGCGTGCCGACGCGTTCCTGTTCGGTCGACGGACCTACGAGATCTTCGCCGGCTCCTGGGGAACCGGCTCCTGGGGGGCAGATCAGGGCAACAACCCGATCTCAGAGGCGTTGAACACGCGGCCAAAGTACGTGGTGTCGACCACGCTCACCGAACCGCGCTGGGCGGACACGACCGTCCTCTCCGGTGACGTCGCGGCCGCCATCGGCGAGCTGAAAGCCAAGCCGGCGGGCGAACTGCAGGTGCACGGCAGCGGCAGCCTGGTCCGCTGGTTGTTCGACGAACAGCTTGTCGACGAGATCATCCTGCTCACGTACCCTGTGGTCGTCGGCCAGGGCATGCGGCTGTTCCCCGACACCGGCCCTGACGCAGCGCTTGACCTGGTCGACTGGCGGTCGACTCCGAAAGGGGTGATCACCCAGGTCTACCGGCCCCGTGGGCGCCCGCAGTATGCACCGGTTTGATCTCTGCGCATCGCGCCTCAGAGGTGCGAGGCCGTGACCACAAGTCCTTGGCGTTACACAGCGGCCGTATCGTCGCGGGCTGAGCGCATGACATGCGCAAGCAACGCCGAGTCTGGCGCCAGCTCGCCGCGGGTGATCGCGTGGACGGTCTCGACGATTCTCGCGTTCACCGGCGTACTGACCCCGAGTCGGCCACCGAGTTCCACGATGTAGCCGTTGATGTAGTCGATCTCGGTCGGGCGACCGCGTTCGAAGTCCTGGAGCATGGACGGTTTCAGGTCGCCGTAGCCGTCGAGAATCTGTCCCAGCCAGGCCTCGTGCGCAGCGCCGGGAACGCTCCGCCCTTCCCACCCGGGAGGCACCGGATCGACGATCATCCGTATCGGAAGCGTCCCGCTTGCGAACGCGACCGAGAGGGTCTCGTCATACGTTCGGCCGAACAGTTCGCGACCGTCGGATGTGGCAATGTACTCGCGCATCGTCTGACCCGCGATTGCGCCGATCGTGGTGACCGAGCAGTTGAGCAGCAGCTTTGACCAAACGGCGCCGTCAATGTTCGGCGTCACCCGAACCTCGACTCCACGGCTGAGCCAGTCGCGGACCCGCTCCGATCGTTCGCTCGTGCCACCAGCCAGCTCGCCGATGAGCAGGTGACCCGCATTGCGTTGCTCGTAGACGCCCGGCGCGTGCATTGATGCGCCGAGGTTCGACAGGCCCCCGAGCATGCGGCCGCCGCCGAGGCGCTCGTCAAGCAGCCGCGAGACGGCGCCGTTCTGAATGGGCAGCAGAGTGCCGTCCGGGGCCAGCAGGGGTGTCAGCCCGGCCGCGACATCGATCGCGTCCTGAGCCTTGGTCGCCAGCACGATGAGCTCGAAGCTGTCGCCGGCGTACTCATCCAGCGGGGCAACGGGTGGCGCATCGACCGAGACCGCCCCTCCCACACCGGTCACCGTCAGGCCGCGCGCGCTCAGCCGATCCGCGGACTCCGCGTTGCGGGTGGCAAGCCACACCGGAGCTCCCGCCGCGTGCAGGCGGGCCCCAATGAGGCCGCCCAACGCTCCGACACCGACGATCAAGGTCTTCACGGAGCCTCCGCTGGTGTGGCCGCTTCATCCGGGGTCGCGGGCCCGATCGGCTTTTCGAACCAGTGATGCGCGTACGGCTCGTCGTTGAACGCGGGGACCTCCTGGTAGCCGGCGGACCGATACAGGTTGACGGCCTCGGTGAGCGCCTTGTTGGTCTCCAGGCGGACGTACCGCGCACCATGCCCGGCGGCATGCGACTCGAGTTCGGCCAGCAGTCGCCGTCCGACGCCCAGACCCCGAACCGACGTCGCGACCCACATCCGTTTGATCTCTGCTGGCCCATCGTCGTGCAGCTTCAGCGCTCCGCAGCCCACCGGGTCACCGTGCAGCGATGCCAGAAGGAACAAGCCCTTCGGCGGCCGCATCTCGTCCTCAGCCGCTGAGATGCTCCGCGCCGGATCGAACCCGCCGTCGAAGCGACGGTCTAGCTCGTGAACGTAGGCCTGGACACAGGTCCGAGCCCGCGCGTCTTCTGGGTCGATCGGCCCCACGTCCACCATTGCGGCCGTGAGCAGCTTTTCAACCTGAGCCATCGCGGTGACCAGCCGAGACCGCTGGTCGTCAGTGAGGTGTTCAAGCATGGATCGGGCGAGATCGTCGCTGCGTTGATCGAGTATCGCTCGCTCCGTCGCCCCGGCAGTGGTCAGTCGCGTGACCCTGACCCGTCTGTCCGACTCCTTGGCACCGACGGTGACGAGGCCCGCAGACTCCAGCGAACGCAACAGACGGCTCAGGTATCCGGAGTCCAGACCCAGGTGCTGCCGTAGCCACCGGACGTCGCGGCCGTCCGGCCCGATCTCCCACAACACTCGAGCCTCGCCGAGCGATCTGTCACGTCCCAGATAGCGGTCATAGAGCGCGCCGACCCGCTGAGTGACGATCCGGTTGAACCGGCGCACCTGAGCAATCGCGGCCTCGTCGAGCATTCTCTGACCGTAGTCAGCTAATCTGAGAGTCGTCAAGAACTCGCAGCGCCCTCGGCGGCCCTGATCTGAGCTGTGTTGATCCGCGGCAGCGCGTAGAACAGCAAGAGCAAACCCATGACGCCAGTGATGAGGAATGGCATCCGCAGCGCCCATTCGCGGCCGACGACCGGCTCGGCGAGCTCGACGATCAAGCCGCCGAGGAGCGGACCGATCGACATCATGCCCCACCCGAAGAACCGGTAGACCGAGTTGACCCGGCCCAGCAGGTGGTCGGGGATGATGCGCTGTCGCAGCGATACGGTGATCACGTTCCAGACGACGATCAGGAAGCCCACAGCGATGCCTAGCACCCACACGATGAGTGCGGACGACATCACACCGGTTATGCCCTGGGCCACGCTGAGCCCGATCATTGCCGTGAAAAGCGCCGTCCCAGGGGAGAGTCTCCTGCTGACCCGGTCGGCCAGAAACGACCCCAGCACCGCGCCGACGGCGGTTCCCGTGGTCAGGACGCCGAACTGCCAGCCCTCGAACAGGCCGAGCACCTCCTGGGCGAACAGCACCAGGATCACGAACGCCATGGTGAACAACAGGTTCATGGCGCCGAGCAGAATCGCCAGCGAGCGCAGCAGCCGATGCCTCCATAGCCAACGGAAGCCCTCGCCGATCTCGGCCCGCCAGGCGATCCCTCCCGTGGTGGTCTGCCCTTTGGGCCTGAAGGTCCCGGCCAGCGTGAAGGCCAGCACGGCAGCCGCGCCGAGCAGGCCGGCGTTGATGAAGAACGGCAACGCCACCGCGACGGCAAGCAACACGCCGGCCAGCGGTGGTCCCACGAGCTGGTTCAGCACGGTCTCCGCGCCCCACATCCGGCCGTTCGCCTTCTCAAGCTGACTCTTGTGCACGATCGAGGGCATGAGCGTCTGCGCTGTGTTGTCGCGGACGACCTCCGCCGAGCCGAGGAGGAATGCGGCGACGTAGAGCAGGGCGAGCAGCACCGCCGCGTTCGCCGGGGTGGGCGCCGCGCCGGAGGCGAGTCCCTCGGGGGACGGCAGTCCGTTCTGGCTCCACGCGACGACGACGGCGAACGCACCGATGACCGCGAAGCGGACGATGTCCATCCACGTCACCAGCAGCCGACGGTCATACCTGTCCGTGATCACCCCTGCCGGCAGCGTGAACAACAGCCAGGGTAGGCGCGTCATCAGTGCCACCAGCGCGATCAGTGTCGCGTCACGCGTCAGCGACGACGCGAGCCAGACGACGGCGACGCTCATCAGGCCATCTGCGAGCTGGGCGCACATCTGTGCGGTGAAGAGCTTGCGATAGTTCGCACCGAGGCCGCCCGACGCCTCGGCCGTTCCCGCGGCGGCCGTCACTCGTCCTCCTCCGGCGGCGGAAGCGCTGGCCGGTTCGTCGGGTACAGCGCGACGACCATCGCATACGTGGTGTCGCCACCGCGGGACTCGGTGGCGAACTCCACCAACTCGTTCTGGATACGGACCGCCCACTCCTCGGCCCGGTCATCCGGGATACGCACATAGCGGCGGTTCGCCACGATCTCCCTCTTAGGATCCGCGGCGGCGATCTCCTCGGCGGCGCTAGCCAAGATCTGCTGAGGGACGGACGATGCTTCGCCGACCCGGTGAAACAGGAAGGCCCGCGCCGTACGGCCGTAGTACTTCGCTTCCAGGGCGCGCACGCGCTTCGTGCGAACCACCTTCACGAGCCCCGCATCCGCGAGCACCTTCAGGTGGTGGCCGATCGTGCCTTTCGGCTTGCCGAGCGTCTCTGCCAGCTCTGACGTCGTTGCCGCTCGCTCCAGCAGGAGGCTGACGATCTCCGTTCGCGTCTCCTCGAACAGCGCCTTGTACTGCGCCGGCTCGGTCAGTTCCAGGAAGTCGTCCAGCTCGTAGTCCGGCGCATTGGGATGAGCGGGCAATGTGTAAGGCGGAGCCTTTTGGTCGGCCATTCCCGTATGGTCGGCAAATCCAGACTATTTGTCAACGTCATCGCTTGCCGGTTGCCGTCCGACCAGACCTACATGCAGCGAGCCCAACGCTCGAGTTCGTCGATGACAGCGTCGGCGATCTGCACGGGGGTCTCGTCGGTGATCTCCCATGGCATCCGCCGGCTCGCTCCCGGAACCCGCCCGCCCGCCTCCGCAAGGCTCGCCGTGAGCTTCTCGAGCCGGTCCGCGCCCTTGCCGTCGACGTCGACGAGGGCAGGGTCAAAGACGATGATCAGGTGACCAATCCGTTGCGGCGCAGCATCAGCGCTGGCGTCGAACATGTCCGGGATGTCAACCGCCAGCTCCGGCCCGACCATGGCGGCTGCCAGCGCCTCGACAAGGAATGCCAGCGCGAAGCCCTTGCCTCCGGCCATCGGGGCCAGCATCCCGGCCATTGCGGCCTGTGGATCGGTGGTCGGCTTGCCCGCAGCGTCGACCGCCCATCCATCGGGTAGGCGCTCGCCGCGGCGTGCGTAGGTGGCGATCGTCCCGCGGGCGACGGCCGAGGTGGCGAGATCGACGATGGCAGGTCGCGGGCGGCACGGAACGCCGGCAGCTAGCGGGCTGGTGGACAACAGCGGCGTGGCCGTCCCGGGTGCGGGCATGACGGCGGGCCCGGTGGAGAACATCAGCGTGAGAAGGCCTCGAGTGAGACCGGGCACGGTGTAAAGGCCAAGGCTGCCGCAGTGTGACGACGAGCCGACCGAGGCCATCGCGATGCCGTGCTCGGTGGCACGGGTGGCTGCTTCCTCGGCGGCCTGCCAAGCCTGCCAGTGGCCGAGGCCATCGTTGCCGTCGAATGCGACGACCGCACCGGTGTCGCGGACGACCCGAAGCTCGGCGGTCGGGTTCAGGCCGCCGGCGGTGAGCCGGGCCAGGTAGTACGGCAGCCGCATCAGCCCGTGCGAGCCGATGCCCCAGACATCGGCCAGGACCAGCAGGCCAGCGCTGCTGACAGCCGGACGTTCCGGCATGCCCGCTCGCTGGAGCAGGGCGGTTGCGAGGTTTCTGGCCTCACCGACGGTTATCATGCCGCCGTTCCCGACGCGTGGTTGACGGCGAAGCTGGGTGTTCCGCCGGCAAGCACACTGCGGATGTCGTCGACAAGAGCTGTGGCGATTCTGGACTGCGACTCTTCGGTGATTCCGGCGATGTGAGGTGTCAGCAGGACGTTGCGGAGCTGCTCGAGTCTGCCCACTACGGGTGGTTCGGTTGCGCGCACGTCGAGGGCGGCGCCCGCGAGGTTGCCGTGTTCCAGACGGTCTGCGAGCGCCTCCTCGTCGATCACTTCCCCACGCCCCACGTTGATAAGGATCGTGCCCCTGCCCATGAGCTCCAGCAGCCTGCGATCCACCAGGTGGGTGGTTTCCGGGGTCGCCGGCAGATGGATGCTGATGACATCCGCGCCGGCACAGACAGCCTCCAACGGGACGAGCTGTACGCCCGCTGCGACGAGACCGGGGTGCTCGGCGTCGACATAGGGGTCGTAGCCGAGTACGCGCATGTCGAACTCGCGGGCGTGGCGGGCAACCGCCATACCAGTGGCACCCGCACCGAGGATTCCCCAAGTGCGACCAGCGAGCTCGCGACCCGCGTGCCGTTCCCACCGTCCGGAGCGGACGGCCTGGTCGTGGGTGACGAGTCCCCGCATGAGGGCAAGCGCCGCACCCATGGTGTACTCGGCGACGCTGCGGGCGTTCGCGCCCCGCGGTGCGACGACCACGACGCGCCGCTCGTCGGCCGTGGCGAGGTCGATGTTGTCCAGCCCCACGCCCGCCCTGCTCGTCGGCGCCGTTGGGACGATCGCGGCGAGTGCGAACCTGGTACCCCGG
>CAZMXH010000209.1:0-6448 GCA_964570165.1 uncultured Actinomycetes bacterium | reverse complement strand
CCCGCGGATCCGCTGGTCACCGCCGGAGCAGAACGCCCAGCCGCCGTCGGTGGGAGCCGGCCCGTTGCCGGTGAGCAGCACGCAGCCGACGTCCGTGGTCATCCGCGCGTGGTCCAGCGCGCGGTACAGCTCGTCGACCGTGTGCGGGCGGAAGGCGTTGCGGACCTCCGGACGGTCGAAGGCGATACGTACGGTCGGCTGCGAGACGTGCCGGTGGTAGGTGATGTCGGTGAACTCGAACCCGTCGACCGGGTTCCAGGCCGAAGGGTCGAACGGTCCGGACGTCATGGCTGCCCCTTTCGCTGCATCACCGGACACGACGGTGCGGTGTCGACTAGTCTCGCCTGCGCCATCCTCTCTCCGTCACCACAGGGGGTCACGCTGTCATGACACGCCGGCCGGCGCCGAGCCTGCTCGCACTCGCCGTTCTCGCTGCTTCGCTGACAGGTTGTGGCACCGACCCGGGTGCCGGCCAGGCGGCCTCACCCGGTGCGACGACGGCGACCGAGCCCGCGGCGGAGCCGACCTCCGGCGGTGCGGCCACCGGTGAGTCGGGCGGCACGGGCGCCGCTGACGGCGACTGGACGACGCTCACCGACGAGCCGAGCGGTACGCAGTTCGCCTTGCCGGGCAGGGTCGACAAGTGGAACGACACCACTGCCGTCGACGGCGGTTCCGAGGTAACGCTGCGCAACTACATGTCCGCAGCGCCCGGCGGCGACGTAAAGCTCGGCTTCATCGTCCTCGACACGCCGGGAGAGTCGTACGACCTCGACGCGGGCGTCGCCGGCGTCGAGGAGTCGCTGGACGGCACCGTGGTCAAGAGCACCGACATCGAGGTGGACGGCTACCGTGCGGTCGACGTGGAACTGTCCTACGGTGCCGACATGTTGGTACGGTTCCAGCTCATCCGGGCGGACGACCACGTCATACAGCCGCTCGCCACCGGCCGCGAGTCGGTCCGCAAGCAGGTGGAGAGGGCCTTCGACAAGCTCAACATGTCCGTCGAGGTGGACTGATCGAACAGCACGCCTACGCGATCCCGCTGCGCGTCCGGTTTCGCGGCATCGACGTCCGCGAGGGCGTCCTCGTCCGCGGCCCGGCCGGGTGGGGGGAGTTCTCGCCGTTCCGCGAGTACGGCGACGCGGAGGCCCTAGCGTGGTGGCGGGCAGCGCGTGAGGCGGCCACCGAGGGCTTTCCGGATCCGGTGCGGCAGCGGGTGCCGGTGAACGCCACCGTGCCGGCGGTAGGCGCAGCGGACGTCGCCTCCGTGCTGGCCCGGTTCCCGGGCTGCGAGAGCGTGAAGGTGAAGGTGGCCACCCCAGGGCAATCGGTGGACGACGACCTGGCCCGGCTGCGCGCGGTACGGGACGTCGTCGGACCGTCCGGCCGGATCCGCGTCGACGCCAACGGCGCCTGGGACGTCGAGACCGCCGCCCGGCTGCTGCCGCGCCTCGACCGGGCGGCGAGGGGCCTGGAGTACGCCGAGCAGCCGTGCCCGACGGTCGAGGACCTCGCGGCGCTCCGCCGCCGCATCGAGATCCCTGTCGCGGCGGACGAGTCGGTCCGGCGCGCGTCCGACCCGTTCCTCGTCACCCGCCTGGAGGCCGCGGACATCGTGGTGCTGAAGGTGCAGCCGTTGGGCGGCGTCCGAGCCTGCCTGGAGATCGCCGAGCGCATCGGACTGCCGGTTGTGGTCTCCTCGGCCCTGGAGACGTCGGTGGGCATCGCCGCCGGTGTCGCGCTGGCCGCGGCGCTGCCGGAGCTGCCCTACGCCTGCGGGCTGGCGACCGCCGCGCTGTTGGAGCGGGATGTCGTCGCCGACCCGTTGGTGGCCGTGGACGGTGCGCTGCCGGTGCGTCGGCCGGCCCCGGAACCGTCGGCGCTGGCGGAGGTGCGGCCGGACCATGGGCGCGAAACCTGGTGGGCCGCCCGGGTCGGTCGCGTGTCCGCGCGGGCCGCTGCCTAGCCTGGCTGCCGTGAACCCGTCGACGGCGCTCGCTCGCGTGGTGGTCGACGAGCTGGTGCGGTCCGGCGTCACGGAGGTGGTGCTCGCCCCGGGCTCGCGCAGCGCACCGCTCGCCTTCGCGCTGCACGCGGAGGACGCGGCGAGCCGGCTGCGGCTGCACGTTCGGGTGGACGAGCGGACAGCCGGTTTCCTCGCCCTGGGTCTTGCCCGATCGCGAGGGGTCGCCGCGGTCGTCACGACGTCCGGGACCGCGGTGGCCAACCTGCACCCCGCGGTGCTGGAGGCCCACCACGCCGGCGTGCCGCTGGTGGTTCTCTCGGCCGACCGCCCGGCCGAACTGCGTGGCGTCGGGGCGAACCAGACGGTCGACCAGCCAGGGCTGTTCGGCTCGGCCGTGCGGTACTCCCACGACATGGCGGCGGACGAGCGGCCCGGGCAGGTGGCGTACTGGCGCGCGACGGTGAGCCGAGCCGTCCTGTCGGCAGTAGGAGCCGTTACCGGTGACCCCGGGCCGGTGCACCTGAACGTGGCGTTCCGCGAGCCGCTCGTCCCGGCGGCGGACGGTGACTGGGTCGAGCCGCTGGACGGCCGCGGAGGCGGCCGACCGTGGACCGAGCGGCCGGCCGCCGAGGCACGCGACGGCGCTGTCGGAGGGCCGGTGCGCACGCTCGTCGTGGTGGGTGATGCCTCCGTCGCGGCGCAGCGGGCGGCGATGGCTCTCGCGCGCCGTAGGCGCTGGCCGGTTGTCGCCGAGCCCTCGGCACGAGCCGGTTCCGAGGCGGTGGACTGCGCCCCGCTCGTCGTCGCCGTGGACGAGTGGGTGGCCGAGCACCGGCCGGAGCGGGTTCTCGTGGTCGGCCGGCCGACGCTGTCGCGATCGGTTGGGCGGTTGCTGCGCGGCGGGGCGGCGCCGGTGGAGGTGGTCGCCACAGCACCGCGATGGGCGGACGCGGGGCATGCGGCGAGTCGAGTCCACCACCCGGACGTGCTGTGGGACCAGCGCTCGGACGAGGGCGACCCTGCCTTCCTGGCCGCGTGGGAGGCGGCGGGCGGGCGGGCCCGGGCGGCTGTCGACGGCGTGCTCGCCGAGGTGGATCGACCCACCTCGCTGGAGGCGGCGCGAGCCGTGACTCGAGCCCTGCCGCCGGAGAGCCTGCTGTTCCTCGGCTCGTCGTCGGTGGTGCGAGACGTGGATCTGGTGGGCGGCAGGCGGCTTCCCGAGCATGTGCTCGCGAACCGCGGGGTCGGGGGGATCGACGGGTCGGTGTCCACGGCGATCGGTGCGGCACTGGGCCGGCCCGAGGTGCCCTCGTACGCGCTGCTCGGCGACCTCACCTTCCTGCACGACATGACCGGGCTGCTGATCGGTCCAGACGAGCCGAGACCGAACCTCACGATCGTGGTCGTCAATGACGACGGGGGAGGCATCTTCGGACTTCTGGAGCAGGGTGCCCCTGAGCATGCGGCGGCTTTCGAGCGGGTCTTCGGGACGCCGCAGGGCGTGGATCTGGGGTGGCTGTGCGCTGCGGGCGGCGCGGAGTACGTGCGATCGTCCGTGGACGACCTCCCGGCCGTGCTCGCACCCCAGCACGGGATCCGTGTTGTGGAGGTCCCCGTCGACCGCACCATCCACCGCGAGTTGCACGCCCGCCTCCGCGCTGCCGTCGCGACCGCACTGCTGGGGGACCAGTAGGCGGCTGTGCCGGATGCTCCGGGCTAGCCGGTGAGGGCGTCGCGCATCGGGACGAGCTTCGCCGCGCTCTCGGCGAGTTCGGCCTCCGGGTCGGAGCCGGCGACGATTCCGCAGCCGGCGAACAGCCGCAGCCGTTCCGGATGCGACGGCTCCACCTGCGCGCACCGCAGCGCGATTCCCCACTCGCCGTCGCCGGACGCATCGATCCAGCCGACCGGTCCGGCGTACCGGCCACGGTCCATCCCCTCGAGGTCCCGGATCACCTCCCGGGCACGGTCGGTGGGCGTGCCGCACACCGCAGCCGTGGGATGCAGGGCGGCGGCGAGGGCCAGCGAGCTGGCACCGTCGGCCGCGACCCCGGTGACGTCGGTGGCAAGGTGCATGACGTTGCGGAGGTGGAGCACGAACGGCGTCTCGGGGACGTTCATGCTCGAGCAGTACGGATCGAGCGCCCGCGCCACCGACTGCACGGCGTACTCGTGCTCCTCGAGGTCCTTGCTGGACCGTGCCAGCGACGCCGCGAGTGCCAGGTCGTGCGCGTCATCGCCGGTGCGCCGGATCGTCCCTGCCAGCACCCGGGAGGTGACGAGGCCGCGCTCCAACCGGACGAGCATCTCGGGGGTGGCGCCGAGCAGGCCGTCCACGCAGAACGTCCAGCAGCGCGGGTACCGGGCGGCCAGCCGGTCCAGCGGCCACCGCACGTCGACCGGCTCCGTCGCCTCGGCGACGAGGTCGTGGGCCAGCACCACCTTCTCCAGCTCTCCGTCGCCGATGCGACGGAGAGCCTCGGCCACGGCCAGCTCCCAGTCCGCGCCGGTGAGCGCCCCGTCAGCGAACGTGACGGTTCCCGGGCTGCGCGGCGGCTCCCGCCGCGGAGTCGGCACAGCCGCGGGGAGTGCGCCGTCCACCCCGACCGTCGTGACCCACCACCGGTTGCCGCGGTGCCCGACCACGACTTCGGGAAGGATCAGCACCGACCTCCCGGGCCGGGAATCGAAGGCGAACGACCCGAACGCGACCGGCCCGCAGCCCGGGAGCCCGACCTCGTCGCGGACGACGGCACGGCGCACCATGCGCTCCCACCACCGCTCGGCCGCCTCGATCCGCCCGGGGCCATCGGACTCGAAAACCGCGGCGCGGCCCCAGCCGACCACTCCCTGGCCCATGCGCACCCAGGCGAGCGGCGCGCGTTCTGGGAGCAACGTGAGCAGCGGTCCCGGGTCATCAACCGCCACGGTGCGGACGACCAGCGGTGCGGCCGCAGGCAGTGTCGTCACGGTACGCCAGCGTACGTGGCGCGGGAACACGACACTGCCGGCACCCGGGATTCGCGTAGTCTCGGGGTCCGCACCGGCCGGAACGCAGCTGCGAGCGCTACCCACCCGGCCTGAGCCGGCTCGTGATGTGGTCCGCGAGGCGTCACCGCGCGATGGTGATCCAGGTGGCGTGGGCGCGACCGAGCTCTCGGCCGTCCGCTCCGTAGCAGGTGGTTGCCGTCCAGGTCTTGCGACCTTCGGAGCCGACCAGCCTCCCCATGACCACGCACTCCTCGTCCGCCTCCGGTAGCGCGGCGACGCCCGCCGTCATCCGCCCGAGTACCATCGGCCGGCCCTCGATCTCGGCTGCCCAACCGCCCGGGCAGTCCAGCGCCGCCCACACGAACTCGGCCCGCCCGGCGAACTCCGGCGTCACGTGCCAGACGCAGGCGCTGCGCCCGTCACCGAGCCTGCCGGGGAACAGCCGCAGGCCGTCCCCCGGCGTGCGGGTCGGGCCGCATACGAAGCATTCGGGGAACGGGTGCGTGACGAAGCCGCGATAGGACTCGGACGCCGCCCGCGCGCGCTCGGCGTCGACCGGCGTGACGGCGTCCACCTCCAGCCGGGACCGAGCCGCCTCCGCGATCAGCCGCTCGCCGTCGAGCAGCTGGATGCCACCATCGCCTTCGGTCACGACCGCAAGCGGAGTGTCCAGCGGCGGCGGGTTGCGCAGCGTCACGACCGCGGCCGTGTCGCCGACCGCGGCACCGACCCGTTCAGCCAGCAGCCCGCACACATAGCCGCCGTTGCCTGAGTCGGCGGGGCCGCGGAAGCGGTGCGCGACAGTCAGCGTCATGGATCAGACGTTAGCCCCGGTACGGTCATGCCAATCGGGTCGGGTACGCACGGAACGGCCGTCCGATGACGTCCGGATGGCGGAGGTACAGGCGATGGCGATGCTGGCACGGGGACGCGTGGTGACACCCGACGGCCTGATCGGCGACGGCTGGGTGCAAACCGATGGCCGGACGATCACGGCGCTGGGGGCGGGAACGCCGCCCAGGCCGGCTGATCGGGACCTGCAAGGGGCGTGGGTCGTGCCGGGGTTCGTCGACATGCATGTGCACGGCGGCGGGGGGGCAGCGTACCCGTCAGGCGACCAGGACGAGGCGGTTGTCGCCGCCGCGCTGCATCGCCGGCACGGCACCACGACCACGATGGCCAGCCTGGTCACAGGAGAGCCGGACGGGCTTGTACGCGCGGTCGGGGCGCTTGCGGAGCTCGTGGACGAGGGCCTGCTCGCCGGCATCCATCTGGAGGGGCCGTTCCTGTCCCCGGTGCGGCGCGGCGCCCATGATCCGTCGCTGCTCGCAGCGCCCGAGCCCGACCTGGTCGACCGGTTGCTGGACGCGGGGCGGGGGGCGGTCGCGATGGTCACCCTCGCGCCCGAGTTGCCGCACGCCCCAGAGGCGATACGGCGCATCACCGCGGCCGGAGCCATCGCGGCCGTCGGCCACACGGACGCCTCGT